>CAZMPV010000071.1:0-10374 GCA_964567985.1 uncultured Gemmatimonadaceae bacterium | reverse complement strand
TCCCAGACGAATGTATGGTACTCCCCGTGCTCCCCGCACGGGTCCGCGCCCGCGGCTTCGATCGCTTCCACCAGCTCCGCGTCCAGCTCCCGCCCCAGCCAGGCGGGGTCGCCGCGCTCCAGGTCGACGCTCACCACCACCGCCCGGTAGCCCAGCTCCACGACCTCCCGGACCAGACCGCCCGGGTCTTCGGCCCAGAGAGGCTCGGCGTGCTCCAGGCCGGCGTCCCGGACCCGCTCCTCGTACCACGCCCGGACCCCCTCCAGGTGCACGTTGCCGAAGACGACGCCCTCCACGTCCCGGTCGGCGAGGGTCCGGAGAACGCCGTCGAAGGCCTCCTCGAAGCTCGAGGGATGGGTGTGAGCCAGGACCGGCTCCAGCTCCAGGGCCCGGACGTGGGCCTCCACGAGCTCCGCCCGGGTGCCGTGGAAGCGGACCCGGCCGCTGCTGCCCTCGAAGACGTTGAAGGCGAAGCGGACGTCCAGCCCCTCCGATCGGGCCCGGTGCAGGGCCAGGGTCGCGTCCTTCCCGGCGCCGGTGGCCAGTGCGTGGATCATGGCGGAGACGTCAGTACCCTTCGAGAGCCCGGATCTTCTTCACCCCGGCCCGGAGCGGCCAGACCACGGCCACCGCGGTAAGGAGGACGACCCCGCCCAGCCCGAGGATCAGGGGCACGAGGTCCGGGAGCCCCTCCCCGCCCCCCTGGAGCCTGGCCTGCAGGAAGCGGTAGACCGGCCACGCCTCGAGGATGACCACCCCGGTGAGGTAGCTCACCGCCGCCATCATGAAGAGCAGCCCTCCGAAGGAGGTGGGGATCTCGGCCACGTTCTCGGTCTCGAAGTTCGGATACAGGGCCCCGAAGCCCAGCGCCATGGCCGTGATGGCGAAGGTCGCCGCGACGATCGTCCCGGTGGAGAGCCAGAAGACGAAGGGCGAGACCTCCAGCATCCAGTTGGTCACGACGATCAGGGGCAGGGCCACGACCAGGAGCGGCACGGTCCCCACCCAGTACTTGGACCAGAAGAGCGTCTTCACCTCGGTGGGCGAGGAGCGGAGGAGCCACATCATCCGTCCCTCCAGCGACATGGCCGGGAAGACGAAGCGGGCGGCGATCGCCGCCACCACGAAGCCGGCCAGCCCCAGGTTCAGGAAGGAGACGACGTTGATGAGGAAGAAGGAGACCCGCTCGCCGGTGTAGAGGGGCAGCACCTGGATGTTGTAGACGTAGACCACCACCAGGACTCCCAGGAGGATCAGCTGGGACCACTGGGTGGTGTCCCGGAAGAAGACCCGGATCTCCTTGGTCACCAGCTCCCGGGTCCGGACCGCCGCGCCGGAGAAGATCCGGTCCACCAGCCGGGAGCGCTCACGACCCTCCTTCCGCTCGGCCCCCTCCTGGGCCCGGGTGAAGCCCGGGGCGAAGAAGCGCTGGTGCATCCAGGCGCCCAGGACGAAGAAGGCCGCCGCCGTGCTCCAGAGGAAGAAGAACGGGAAGGGATCGAAGCTCCCGTTGAGCCACGTCATCAGCGCGTCGGCCGCCCACTCGTTCGGCAGCCACGCCGAGGTCGGGGTGCGCAGCACCGCCATGAAGTCCACCAGGTCCCGGAACTCCTCGGGCCGCACCAGCCGCTCGGGCCGGAGGAAGCGGAAGAGGGCGACGACGCCGGCCGCCGCGAAGAGCCCGATCAGCGCCAGGAGGTCCCGGGTCCGGCGGGCCGGAAAGATGTTCACCAGCAAAAGGGTGAAGGCCGTCCCCAGGACCGCCGGGATGAGGAGGAAGGGGATCATCGTGCCAGCAGCCAGGAGGTAGAACCCCGGCCCCGCCCCGTAGACCACGCCGTACGCGGCGAGGAGCGGCACCGCCAGCAGCGCCACCATCCACGAGGAATCGACGATCGTCTCCACGAGCCGGGCGGCGTAGACGTTGAGCCCGTCCAGGGGCGAGGCCACCAGCAGCTCCAGGTCGTCCGAGAGAAAGAAGGTGGACAGGGCCGCGATGACGTTCGAGAGGAGGAGGATCATCAGGAACGTCAGGAGCGCGATCCCCAGGAGCTTGCCGGACAGGAGGTCGCCGATCCCCTGGGTGTTCCGGAAGTAGAGGAGCATCCGGTAGATCACGGCGAAGATGAAGCCCCAGAAGAAGAGGGTCACCAGCCCGAGGACGAAGCCCTTGAAGAGCCGGCCCTCGTCGGTCCGGGCCCGGTTGATCCGGGTCAGGAGCTTGGGCTTGAGAAGCCAGTAGAGGCCCGCGCCGCCAGGGCGCTCCCGGCGCCCCGACTCCCCGGCCTCGGCCCCTCCGGCCAGCAGCTCGCCGCCGCCCGCGCCCATCAGTCCTCCCGAATGCTCGCCACCACGTCGGCCATCTCCCCGCTACCGGTGACCTTCAGGAAGATCTCCTCGAGGTGGGCCGACTCGCTCGCCTCGGCCTCGTCCCGGAGCTCCTCCAGGGAGCCGCGGGCGATCAGCCGCCCCTCGTCGATGATGGCGATCTCGTCGCAGAGGACCTCCACGACCTCCAGCGTGTGGCTCGAGAGGAAGACCGTGCCGCCCTGGTCCACGAAGGCCCGGAGCAGGTCCTTGAGGAGCCGGGCCGCCCGGGGATCCAGGCCCACCATGGGCTCGTCCACGACGATCAGCTCCGGCCGGTGGATCAGGGCCGAGCTGATCAGGAGCTTCTGGCGCATCCCGTGGGAGTAGCTCTCGATGAGCTCGTCCTTCCACGGCGTGAGGCTGAAGAGGCGGAGGAGCTGGTCGAGCCGCTCCTCGGTCTCCCGCCCGTCCCGCCCCCACAGGCCCGAGACGAAGCGGAGGAACTCGCCGCCGGAGAGCTTCTCGTAGAGAAAAGGCCGGTCCGGGATGTAGCCCAGGCGCTGCTTCGCCCCCATGGGGTCGTCGGCGAGATCGTCGCCGCCGACGAGGATCCGACCCTCGCTGGGCTGGAGCACGCCGGCGAGCATGCGGATCGTCGTCGTCTTCCCCGCCCCGTTCGGCCCCAGGAAGCCGAAGATTCGCCCCCGCTCCACCCCGAGGTCGATGCCGTCCACGGCCGTGAAGCTGCCGTAGCGCTTCACCACGGAGTTCAGGTGGAGCATCTCGCCCGTCGTCGGCGCCCCGTCCCGGGGACGGGCGAGCGTTCGGACCAGATCGTCGGTCATCGCCGTCCTTTCTCTCCCGCGGGTCCCGGGGCGGCGGCGAGGGCGGGACGGGCGTCCCGTCCGTCCGCGGAAGCCACCGACTCCTCCAGGACCTCGATCTGCAGATTGCCGATCAGCCGGACGATCTCGACCTGCTGGGCCAGCCCGCCGATGACGAAGCGGATGTGGGCCGCGTCGGCCGGATACTGCCCGAATGTCGGATCCACGGCCACCCACTCGCCCAGCCAGACCTCGGGCCAGGCGTGGTAGAAGAAGGAGCCGTCCACGTAGACGAGTCCCACCGCCGTCCGCGCCGGCAAGCCCAGGGCCCGGGCCATCGCCACGTAGAGGACGGTGTGCTCGTTGCAGTCCCCCTGCATGGACTCCAGCACCTGGACGGCGCTCGGCACCGAGAAGGTCACCCGCTTCTCCAGCATGTAGTAGATGGAGCGAGTGAGCTCCATGGCGGCGTCCCTGGGGTCGTGATCCCAGGTGGTGCCCCAATTGACGATGTCCCGGGCCCGCTCCACGATGCGCTCGTCGTCGCTCTGGATCAGGGGCTCGGGCTGGAGCGTCTCCCGGAGGTCCATGCGGGGATAGGGGAGCTCGTATCCGGCGTCCAGCGCGTTCCAGTCCTCCCGCCGGACGATCAGCGTGTCGCCCCTGAGCTCCTGGCGGCCGCCGCTCAGGTCGAAGCCCTCGAGGTCCACGCCCGTGAGCCGGAAGCGGAGCTCGTCCCGCTCCTCGAGGGAGGAGAGCTCCACGTCGCTCTGGATCGCGGTCGAGAGGATCACGTCTTCGTCCATCGGCGAGCCCGCCAGCTCGGCGGCCCGGTCCTGGGCCTGCTGGGCCAGCTCGTACTCGGTCCGCTCCATGGAGAAGCCCATGGGTGAGGACGCCCGGACGATGCGGCCGTCCTCGTCGATCCAGCTCTCGATCTGGACGCCGCCGTAGACCTCGGCGATGCGCCAGGACGGGACCGTGTCCTGTCCCGCCACCACCCACTCTCCGGTCTCCTCGTTCCGGCTGACCGAGTCCGGGACCACCAGGGTGTCGTACTCCAGGACCCGGACGTCGACGCGCCGGGTGGAGAGGGACGAAGGATCGAAGACCGGAAAGCTCAGCGTCTTCCCCACCTCGAGCTCCTCACCCACGGCGACCCGGATCGGGAGGATGGCCGAGAAGATCGGCGGCTGGTCGAGGCGGTACGACAGGCTCTGGGGCTGCCGTCCGCCCGCGTCCACCTCCACCGTCAGGAGCGTGTCGCCGTGGACCTCGCCCACCGCCTCGAAGGTCCCCACCTCGGAGTCCATGGAGAAGCGGAAGCTCTTCATGACCAGCGACTCGGAGAGGTCCACCCGGGTCCGGACCTGGGCGGTTCCCCGCTGGCCCAGGGCGGGCAGGGCCAGGGACATCATGTCTTCCAGGACGAAGCCGTCGGGGACGGTGTCGAGGCGGGAGGTGGCCAACCCGACCGAGCGCTCGCCCATGCGCAGGGTGTAGAACTCGGTGCCCGGCGCCAGGCTCAGCGCCGCCTCGGCGAGCTGGGCCATCTCGGGCTGGAAGTATTCCCGGCGGGCCTGCCAGCCGACCATGGCGAGCCAGATGCCCACGATCACCACGGCCAGCACGCGTCGTCCGCTCATCACGATCTCGCCTCCGGGACTTCCTCGGGCTCGTCTGCCGTCGCCGGTGCGTCGGCGACCCGGGACAGCGCGCCCCGGAAGACCTCCTCCTCGTACTCGTTCGCCACGCACACCACCACCGAAGCCGGGCGCTCGTTGTCCCGCATGTGCTCCCTCAGGAGGGGGATCATGATCCGTGCAGACGCTTCGGCCTCGAAGTTGCCCGCCCCCGTTCCCAGGGGCGGGAGGGAGAGGCTCTCGATGCCCCACTCGGACGCCCGCCGCAACCCGTTGAGGAGCGCCCGCCGGACGCCCGCCTCGGTGACCGGCTCCTCGGCGGACTGGACCACCACGTGGATGAGGAAGGCGGAGTGGAGCTCGCCGCCCGGGGTGACCAGGGCACCCCCGATGGGCAGCGCGCCGAAGCGCCGGAGACGGTCCGCGACGTCGGCGCCCGCCCGTCGCTCCACCTCCCGCCCCGGCCCGGTCACCGCCAGGAGCTCCGTGCTGACGGGCCGGAGAATGGCCTCGGCCTCCAGCTCGACGAGCTCGCCCACCTCGACCCGGATCACCGGCCCCCGAGCTCCCGGGCCTTCCGGTACATCACGGCGGCCTGCTCCGGAAGGTGCTTCTTGTCGAAGAGGATCCCCATCGTGTAGTACGCCTTCGCGTTGTCGGGCTGGAGCCGGGTGGCCCGCTCCAGGGTGTCGAGAGCCTCGTCCACCCGACCGAGCCGATTCAGGGCCTCGCCGCGGTAGAAGTGGGCCACTCCGTTCTCGGGCTCCCGCTCGCAGACCCACCGCAGCTCGGCTTCCGCCTCCTCGTAGAGCCCCCTGCGGAAGAAGAGGACCCCCAGGTTCAGGCGCACGCCCACGTGGCCGGGCTCGATCCGCAGACCCCTCCGGAGGTACTCTTCGGCCTCGTCGAAGCGTCCTACGGAGCCCAGGGCCGACGCCAGGTTGATCAGCACCTCGACGTTCTCGGGGGCGAGCTCCAGGGCGGCCTCGAGCTGCTCGAGGGCCGCCTCGTGGGCCCCGGCTTCGTCGTAGAGAACCCCCAGGTTGTTCCGGGCCTTCAGGTGGTCCGGACGCTCCTGGAGGATCGCCCGGTAGAGGTCGGCGGCCTCTTCGGTCCGGCCCTCCGAGACCAGGCGCTTGGCACGGCTGAAATCCCGGCCGCCGGCGTCGGACGCCGGGGTCCCGTCCGGCTCGGGTGCGTCGGGCTCCGGCGCATCGGGCTCCGGCTCCGAGGTCGCCTCGGACGGCGCCTCGGCCTCGCCGTCGACGTCGTCGGGCGGGCCGTCGGCCCCGGGCTCGTCGGCGGCCCCTTCCGGCACCTCGGCCTCTCCGGCCCCGCCGCGGTCGTCCAGGAGGTCGCCCTGAGCCGACTCCGACCCCTCCTTCCGGGTGCGTCGCTTCCGTCCCATCACTCCTCGAGCCCGTTCTCGCTCTCGCACTCCTGGAGCACCCAGCGGGCGTAGACGCCGAGCCCGCCCGCCACCGGGAGGGCCAGGACCTCGGGCAGGTCGTAGGGATGGAGCGCCCGGATCCGCTCGGTGAGCCGCTCGGTCCGCTCGGCGCTGGTCTTCAGGATCACGAGCGCTTCGTCGTCCTTCTCGACTTCGTCGTTCCACCAGTACACCGAGACGAGCCCTGGGATCACGTTGCCGCACGCCGCCAGCCGCTCCTCCACCATCTCCCGGGCCAGGAACTCGCCGGTTTCCTGGTTCGGCACGGTGACCAGGACGACCCGCACCCGCCCGAGGGCGTCACTCGCTTCGTCGCTCATTGCTCGTCCGCTACGAACATGGTCTTCTCGAAGTTCTCCTCCAGATAGAAGGAGTCGATCAGCTCCCGATACCGGTCCTCCACGACCCGCCGCTTCACCTTCTGTGTCGGGGTCAGGGCGCCGCCCTCCACGGTGAACTCCTCCGCGATCAGCCCCACCTTCTTCGGCAGCTCGTAGCGGGCGAGCTCGTCGAGCTCTCCGTAGATCTCCGACTCCAGGAAGTCCAGGACCTCGTCCCGTACGAGGAGGTCGTGGACGCCTTCGTGGGCGATCCCCTTCTCCTTCGCCCACCGCTCCAGGTTGCCGAAGGCGGGCACCACGAGGATCGCCGCGAACTTCCGACCGTCGCCCACCATGACGACCTGCTCCACG
This sequence comes from uncultured Gemmatimonadaceae bacterium, assembly GCA_964567985.1. Classification (GTDB taxonomy): domain Bacteria; phylum Gemmatimonadota; class Gemmatimonadetes; order Longimicrobiales; family Gaopeijiaceae; genus CAZMPV01. Next base: position 3,455 of record CAZMPV010000071.1, on the reverse strand, counting down.
TAGCGATTCTTCTTGAGCACGTTCTCGATGGGCTGGGGAGCGATGTTCTTTCCCCCGGAAGTGATGATCAGGTCCTTCTTCCGGTCGGTCACGGTCAGGAAGCCGTCCTCGTCGATCTCTCCCACATCGCCGGTCTTGAACCAGCCGTCGGAGGTGATCGCCTCCTCGGTGGCCTCGGGCGCCCGGAAGTAGCCCTTCATGACCTGGGGTCCCCGGACCAGGATCTCCCCGTCTTCGGCGATGCGGACCTCGGTGCCGGGGAGCGGCTTGCCCACGGTCCCGATCCGAAAGTCCTCCTCGGTGTTCACGTTCGTCACGGGGCTGGTCTCGGTCAGGCCGTAGCCCTCCAGGATCGTCAGCCCCACCGAGTAGAAGAACTTGTTGATGTCCCGGGAGAGGGGCCCACCCCCGCTGACGAAGTAGCGGATTCGCCCGCCGACGCCGTCCCGGATCTTCGAGAAGACCAGGGCGTCGGCCAAACGGTAGAGCGTGCGCAGGACCAGGGAGGGCCTTCGGCCGGCCAGCGTCTCGTCCGCCCAGGCGTCGCCCACCTCCCGGGCCCACTCGACGAGGGCGGCCTTCAGCCCGCTCGCCTCCATGACCCGGTTGTAGACCTTCTCGTACACCCGGGGGACGGCGACCATGACCGTCGGCGCCTCCCGCCGCATGTCCTCGGGGATCGTGTCTCGGGAGCGGGGATAGGCGATCGTGCACCCCCGGTGGAAGAAGAGGTAGTCCACCATCCGCTGGAAGATGTGGCTCAGCGGCAGGATGCTCAGCGTGTTGTCGGCCTCGTCGATCCGGAGGACCCGCTCCGAGGCCCGGACGTTGGAGTGGATGTTCTGATGGGTGAGCATCACGCCCTTCGGGTCGCCGGTCGTCCCCGAGGTGTAGAGCATCGTGGCCACGTCGTCGGGATCGGCCCGCCGGGCCCCGGCCTCGATGTCGTCGTCTCCGCGCTCCTCGCGGCGCTCGCGGCCCGCCTCGAGGAACGCCTCCCAGGACAGGACGTCGTCGGGTGCGTCGGAGACGGCGTCGAAGACCACGATCCGCTCCAGGTCGGGGCACTCGCCCCGGATGTCCAGGACCTTCTCCATCTGCTCCGCGTCGGCGGCGAAGAGGATCCGGGCCCCCGAGTTGGACAGAAGGTACTGGATCTGGGGGGGGGTGAGGGTGGAGTAGACCGGCACGTCCTGGACGCCGGCGCAGAGGCAACCGTAGTCCGTGAGCGCCCACTCCGGGCGGTTCTCCGAGAGGATGGCGGCGCGGTCGCCCCGCTCCAGCCCCAGGCCGTCCAGGGCGGCCGCCACGGTGAACGCGCCGTCCCGGACATCGCGGTAGGTCAGCTCCCGGGAACCGCGCTCCTCCACCTGGCGGAAGGCGACCGCGTCGCCGAAGCGATCCGCGGCGTCGAGGAGAAGCTCCACCAGGGTCCCTCGGGGAAGGTCGGCCGGGTTGGCCGCGTACTCACGGCTGGACATCGAGGCGCTCCTGTCTGGCAGGTCGTGGAAGCGTCGGGGGGCGAGCCGCGCCCGGCACGCGCGTCGGCGGGTCAGGCCCGCCGGATCTCCATCTCCCACTCCATGTCCTCGCGGAGGGAGTGGAGGACGCTGCAGTACTTGTCCCGGGAGAGCTCGACGGCTCGCTCGATGCGGTCCCGGTGCTCCTCGTCCGGCCCGGAGACGACGAAGACGAGGCGGATCCGCTCGAAGCGGCGCGGCGGATCCTCCACCCGCTCGCCCTCCACCTCCACCGACAGGGACTCCACCGGGACCCGGGACTTCTCCAGGATGTGAACCACGTCCACGCCCATGCACCCGGCCAGGGAGAGGAGGAGCGTGCTCGTGGGAGAGGGCCCTTCGACCCCGTCGCTGTCCATGGTGATCGGGGGGGCGTCCTCGGGGCCCCCTCGGAAGCGAAGGCCTTCCCCCGTCCACTCGAGGCGGACCCGACTCGGCGCGCTCATGTCCGGCTCAGAAGAGCTCGTTGGGCGGGGCCGTCCGGCTGCTCTCCGGCGGGGAGGCGCCTTCCTCTCCTCCTTCGCCCCCGGCCTCGGGCGCCCCTCCCGTCAGCTCGGCCAGGGTCTCCCGGGCGTGGGAAACGTGCTCCTCGGCCTCCGGTCCCCCGGGCGGGTCGTTCAGGAAGCTGCGCAGGTGGGGGATGGCTTCCCGGGGCTTGCCGGCCCGGAGGAGCAGGAAGGCGAGGCCGTAATGGGCGCCCGACGCCTTCGGGTCCTTCCGGAGGACGTGGCGGTACGTCTTGGCCGCTTCGTCGGTCATCCCGATTCGGGTGTAGGCGATGGCGATCTGCTGGAGGACCACCGGGTCGCCGGGAGCCTCCTTGAGGGCCAGACGGAAGGAGGTCAGGGCCTCGTGGTACTTCCCCTCGGCGAGGAGGTCCGTGCCCTCCTCGTAGTAGTCCGGCCGCTCGTGGTCGTCACCGCCGCCGAAGAGCTTCTTCAACCACGCCATCGAAAGGGGGGTCTGGATTCCGGAAATCGCTTGATATGGTGAGGGTTCCGGGACGATTTCGAAGGTACCAACGGGCCCCTCGGGGCGCAACGCCGGTGCGCCCCCCTCGAGTACTCGCCCCGACCTCACTCCCGGACCGCCACGACGGCCCCCCGATCCTCGAGGACGATCGAGAGGCCGCGGTCCTCGAGACGGGCCCGGGTCCCTCCCGGTGCGTCGAGGACGGCCACCCGGCTCCGGGGGCCGACCACCCGGGCTGCCTCGTCCAGAAAGTCCTCGGCCTCCGGGCCCTGGAGGGCGACCCCTCGGATCTTCCGGGAGTAGAAGGGAAGCCCCGCGTCGGAGGCGATGCGGCTCACCCCCTCCTCTTCGGGCCAGCCCCGGAGAGACTCGGAGACCCCGACGACCTCGGCCCCCTCGACCACCCCGGCCAGGGCACGGGCGTGGCGGGCGACCTCCCCCACCAGGACCAGGTGACCGGGGCCCTCGGCCACCCCGAGCATGGCCGCCACGGTCGTCGGCGCGTCGTCGGAGCCGGGAAGGGGAACCGAGCCGGCCCCCTCCAGGGCCGATCGGGGCGGCGCCCGGAGGTCGCCGAACCCCTCCCGGACCGGGTACCTCTCCCGGCAGTTCGGACACCCCAGCTCCCCCTCCAGGACCCGGCGCTCCTCGATCCGGTGCCCCAGGAGGATCAGCCCGAACTCCGGGCCGCACCGGGGGCAGGTCAGGAGGTCGGTGAGGAGGAGGTTCACGTCGGCCGGCCTAGAAGCCTGTTGAAGAACTACAGCGGCCCGCGTTGGGAGCGCGGACCACGGGCCTCTGACCCGCGGTGCCCGCCCAGGCGCAAGGCGGCGCTTCGAAGGCATAGCCCTGTGCTACGTCGAGAAGCGCCAACGCAGCGCGACCCATGCGTTCGCATGGGTGCCCGCCCGTGGCGCCCCAACCCGAAGGGCACCAGGGGGTTGCGGCCTGATGCTGCGTCGG
>CAZMPV010000070.1:0-10445 GCA_964567985.1 uncultured Gemmatimonadaceae bacterium | reverse complement strand
GTGGGCCGGAAGGCCGAGCCGTAGCGGGACGAGCGGGTGTAGCGCTTCCCGGTCTCCCGGTCGTAGACGGCGAGCTGATACTGGGGCAGGTCCGCGTTGTACTCCCAGTCCCCCCTACGCTGGGCGAACCAGATGTAGCGCCCGTCGTCGCCGAAGGCCGCCCCCAGGGTCTTGAGGCGCTCCGTGTCCTCCCCGTCGATCAGCCCCGTGCCCGAGCCGCCCTCCACGTGGAAGAGGTGGAGCTTGGGCAGGTCGCGGCCACGGAATTCGCCCATGGAGGCGACGACGTATTCCCCGTCCGGGGTGAACTCCGGCGACTCGGCCCGGTTCGCCTTCCCCCGGCTCACCTGGACCGTGTCCGAGCCGTCGAGGCTCATGATCCAGATGTTCTGGCCGCCCGAGCGGTCCGAGGTGAAGACGATGCGCTCGCCGTCGGGGCTGAAGCGGGGCTGGGCGTCGAAGGCCATCCCGGAGGTCAGGCGGGTGGCCTCTCCGCCCTCGATCGGAAGCGTGTAGAGGTCGCCCAGGAAGTCGAAGACGATCGTCTCGCCGTCGGGGCTCACGTCGAGCGACATCCAGGTGCCCCGGTTCGTGTCGATGGAGACCGATCGGGTCGCCTCCAGCGGAAGCGGCTCCTCGTCGTCCTCGTCCTCTTCCTGCTCCTGGACCACGGCCGTCGCCCGGAGGGGATCGGCGTCCAGCGACAGGACGGCGAAGGAGAGGAGAGCCAGGAGGGTGAGGCTTCGCTTCGTCATCGTCGTCTTCCCGGAAAGTTCGGAATGCGGATGGCTGACCGATCCTGCGACCCGTGGAATGTTTTCCGATCGGTCGGCGGTGAAAAGGGCTCTTTGCGAGATCGCTCCCCCGGCGGTACCTGTAGCGGGATGACATCGACCCGTCGATCGCGTCCCGGTCCCCTCTCTCCATGAGAGCCGTCATCCTCCTCCTGGCGGGGGGCGCCGCGGCCTTCCACCTCTGGGCGGCGGGGATCGCGCCCTTCACGGCCCTGGTCCAGCGGCCGATCCACCTGGCCTTCATGGCTGCTCTGGGCTTCATCGGGGTGGGATCCCGCGGCGGCAAGCCCACGGAGGCGGCGACGGAGGGAGCGCCGGAGAAGAGCGCCCTTCGCTGGACGGTGTCGGCCACCCTGCTCCTGGCCGCGCTGGTCTCGTGCGCCTACCTCGTCTGGCAGCACGAGGCGCTGGTCCAGCGGGCGGGCACCCCCACGACCGTCGACCTCGTCATGGGCCTGCTGGCCCTCGTCGCCGTGCTGGAGCTCACCCGACGCACCACGGGGTGGGGTCTCGTGGCCGTGGCCGTCCTCGCCCTCCTCTACGCGGTGGCAGGTCCCTGGCTCCCGGGCATCCTGGCCCACCGGGGCTACGGCTTCAGCCGGATCATGGAGATCCTCTACCTCTCCACCGAGGGAATCTGGGGCGTTCCCCTGGGCGTGTCGGCCGACTTCGTCTACCTATTCGTGCTCTTCGGAACCCTTCTGGACGTGGCCGGTGGGGGAGCGCTCCTCATCGGCCTGGCGGACCGGGTGGCGGGCGGGACCCGGGGCGGCCCGGCGAAGACCGCGGCCGTGGCTTCGGGGCTCATGGGATCTCTCTCCGGGAGCGCCGTGGCCAACGTCGTGACCACCGGCAGCTTCACGATTCCCCTCATGCGGCGGGCGGGCTTCAAGCCCTTCTTCGCCGGGGCGATCGAGGCCGCCGCGAGCACCGGTGGCCAGCTCATGCCTCCCATCATGGGCGCGGGCGCCTTCATCCTGGCCACCTGGACGAACATCCCCTACGTGGAGGTGGCGGTGGCGGCGGCCGTTCCGGCTCTCCTCTACTACACGGCCCTCTTCATGGCCATCCACTTCCGGGCCTCCCGCATGGGCCTGGAGCCCCGGGGGATCGGAGACCAGGAGCCGGTGCTCCCGCGGATCCACCTGCTCCTGCCCCTGGGGCTCATCGTGGCGCTGCTGGCCATGGGCCGCTCCCCCATGCGGGCCGCCTTCTGGGGCGTGGTCGGGGCGGTGGCGACGAGCTTCTTCTCGAGAGAGACCCGGATCGGCACCGAGGAGACAGAGAAGGCGGTGGTGGGGGCGGCCGGTGGCACCGTCCAGGTGGCGGCGGCGTGCGCGGCGGCGGGCATCGTCGTCGGCGTGGCCTCGCTCACCGGAATCGGCCTCCGGATGTCGGAGCTGATCATCACGGTCTCCGGCGGGAACCTCTTCCTGGCGCTCCTCTTCACGGCCGTGGGCTCGATCATCCTCGGAATGGGGCTCCCCACGACCGCGGCGTACGTGGTCCTGGCCGCCCTGGGGGCCCCGGCCCTCACCGAGCTCGGGGTGCCGCTCCTGGCGGCTCACCTCTTCATCTTCTACTTCGGCTGCATCAGCAACGTGACGCCGCCGGTCTCCCTGGCCGCCTACGCCGCGGCGGGGATCGCCGGCTCACCGGCCATGCAGACCGCGGGCACGGCCATGCTCCTCGCCTCGGCCGGATTCCTGGTGCCCTTCATGTTCGTCTACGGTCCGCCCCTCCTCCTGGACGGGTCGGTGGCACAGATCGCCCTGGCCGTGGGTACGGGTGTGGCTGGAGTCACCGCCCTCGCCGCCGCCGCCATGGGATACGCCCGCCGCCCCCTGGGGGCCTTCGAGCGCCTGCTACTCGGCGCCGGGGCGGTGGCGCTGATCTTTCCGGGCGTCTATACGGACGGGTTCGGTTTCGCCGTCCTCGCCGTGACCTTTCTCCGGGGCGGGTCGGAGAAGCCGGCCGGAAGTCCATCGGGAGGCTGAATGAAGGGCGAGCGAGGAGACGCGGGCTGGATTCGAGCGGGCGGGTGCGGTCTGGCCGTGACGGCCGGCCTCGCCCTCGTCGTCGGGGCGTGCGGCGGGGAAGCCGACGGGCCCCGACGCTTCCTCAGCATCGGCACCGGAGGCACCGGCGGGATCTACTATCCCCTGGGCGGGGCCATCGCGGGCCGCCTCTCGGTCCGGGACTCGGTCCGGCAGTTCACGGCCGAGGTGACCGGGGGCTCGGTGGAGAACGTGAACCGGGTCCGGGAGGGCCAGGTGGACATGGGCCTCTCCCTGGCGATCACGGTCCACCAGGCCTACAACGGAGGGGCCGACTACGAGACGCCGGTCCGGGACCTGCGGGTCGTCGCCCCGCTCTACCCGAACGTCTCCCACGTCCTCGTGCCCCGGGGCTCCGAGGCCTCCTCCCTGGCCGACATGGAGGGAAAGCGGGTCTCGGTGGGCTCGGCGGGGAGCGGCACCGAGCAGGTGTCCCGCCAGCTCCTGGCCGCCTACGGTCTGGACTACCGGGACGTGGACGAGCAGTATCTGTCGTTCTCGGAGTCGTCGGCCGCGCTCCGGGACGGAGCGATCGACGCGGCGATCTTCTCGGTGGGCTATCCGGCCGCGGCGGTGCTGGAAGCCACCACCACCGGGGGCGTACGGCTCCTTCCCATCGAGGGTGAGGCCCGGCGGCGGCTCCTGAAGGCGCATCCCTACTACGCCGAGGGAGCGATCCCGGAGGGTGCGTATCCGGGCGTGGACGAGGAGATCCCCACGGTCTCCATGATGAACTGGATCGTCGGCCTGGAATCCCTGGACGGCGCCGTGGTGACAGACCTCCTCAACGTCCTCCGGGACGAGCGTGTCGAACTGGTGAGAGTCCACGAGATGGCCCGGCGGATCGACCTCGACGCCCTGGACGACGCGCCGATTCCCCTCCATCCGGCGGCCGGCAGGTGGCTGGAGGAGCCGGCCACGGCGCTTCGATGACTCGCCGGAGGGGCCGGGGAACGGGCCCGGGACGGAACGACTGAACGAGATACGGTGACGGGAGGACCCGCGGGACGATGAAGATACGACGCTGGACGACATACACGACGGCAGTGGCCCTCGCGGCGCTTTCGGGGCTGGCCCCCGGGGCGCTCCAGGCGCAGGGGATGGACGAGGACGAGCTTCCGGAGCGGAGCACGCCCACGCTCCGGGCCCAGCCCGTCCAGGGCGAGGTGGACGTAGACGGCCATCTGGACGAGGCGGTCTGGGAGGAGGCGCCGGTGGCCACCGGCTTCGTCCAGATCGAGCCCGTGGAAGGGGCGCCGGCCGAGGAGGAGACCGAGGTCCGGGTCCTCTTCGGCGAGGACGCCGTCTACGTCGGCGCCCGGATGCACGACAGCCGGCCGTCGACGATCGCCGACCAGCTCGTCCGCCGGGACCAGCGGGGCCAGTACGACTTCTTCGAGGTGGCCTTCGACCCGAACCTGGACCGGCGGACCGGATACCTCTTCCGGGTCTCGGCGGCCGGTGTCCAGCGGGACGAGTATCTCTACAGCGACAGCGAGCAGGACGACGCCTGGGACGCGGTCTGGGCGTCGGCGGTGAGCCGGGACTCCCTGGGGTGGGTCGCGGAGATGCGGATTCCGCTCAGCCAGCTCCTCTACGAGCCCTCCGACACCGCCCGGGTCTGGGGGGTCAACTTCCAGCGCCGCCGCCTGGCGAGCAACGAGCGGACGGTCTTCGCCCTGGTCTCCCGGCTCCAGCAGGGGGTGGTGAGCCAGTTCGGCGAGCTCGAGGGCGTGCGGATCGCCGAGGCCTCCCGGCGCCTCGAGCTGGTCCCCTACGGCCTGACCAGCGCCCACACCGGCCCGGCCGAGCGGGGCAATCCCTTCTTCGACGGGAGCGAGACCGACGCCCGACTCGGGGCGGACTTCCGCTACGGAATCGGGGGGAACTTCACCCTGGACGCCGCGGTCAACCCGGACTTCGGCCAGGTCGAGGCCGATCCGGCGGTCATCAACCTGACCGCCTTCGAGACCTTCTTCGAGGAGCGGCGCCCCTTCTTCGTCGAGGACGCCCGGATCTTCGACTTCAACCTCTCCGGGGGACGGAACTCCCTCTTCTACAGCCGGCGCGTCGGCGGCCAGCCCCACGGGCGGGCGCCGGGAGAAGCCGACTTCAGCCGGATCCCGGACGCCAGCACGATTCTCGGCGCCGCGAAGCTCACCGGGCGGACCCCGAGCGGGTTGTCGGTGGGCGCGCTGGTGGCCTCGACCCAGGAGGAGGAGGGCAAGGCCTACTTCGGCGGGGACGACCGGATCGAGGAGTTCCTCGTCGAGCCCCGCTCACAGTACGGGGTCTTCCGGATCCAGCAGGACTTCAACGGCGGGGCTTCCCAGATCGGCGCCATCGTGGCCGGGATGAACCGGGAGCTCCCGATGGACGGCTCCTTCGATCACCTGCCTTCGTCCGCCTTCGACGGCGGCGTCGACTTCGAGATCCAGTGGAACGACCGGGAGTGGGCGCTCGACGGCTTCCTGGCCGGGAGCCACGTCCGGGGCGACAGCACCGCCATGATCCGGCTCCAGCGCTCGAGCACCCACTACTTCCAGCGGCCGGACGCCGAGTACGTCTCCATGGACTCCTCGGCCACCGCCATGTCCGGGGCCGAGTGGCGACTCCAGTTCGAGCGGCGCCGGGGAGACTGGACCGGGGCGGTATGGGCCGCCGAGGTCACGCCCGGCTTCGAGATCAACGACATCGGCTTCAGCCAGGAGCAGGAGCGCCTCGACGGCGGCGCCCGGATCGGCTACCGGGACATCACTCCCGGCGAGCACCTCCGGAGCTGGAACGCCAACGTCTTCACCTTCCACAACTGGAGCCACGATGTCCTGGAGAACGGGGTGGGCTCCTGGGCCGCCTGGGAGCAGTCCCACATGCGGGGCGTCTTTATGGCCCGGGGCCAGGTCGAGTTTCTCAACTACTGGGAGCTGAACGGGAGTCTCGGCTACAGCCCCCGGAGCCAGAGCCGGACGGCGACCCGGGGCGGGCCGGTCATGCTCGACCCGGCCTCCTTCCGCTCGAACCTCCGCCTCCAGACCGACCGGCGGAGGGCGGTCAACGTAGGTCCGCGTATCGAATACAACCGCTACCTGACGGGGACCCAGGAAGAGTTCAACGTCAGCATGGACGTGGAGCTCCGGCCCTCGTCCCGCCTCGAGCTCAGCCTCGAGCCCCGGCTCTCGCTCCGGACGAACCCGACCCAGTACGTGATCGCCTCGGGGGCCCTCTCCTACACGCCGACGTTCGGGCCCCGCTACGTCTTCGCCGACCTGGAGCGGCAGGAGTTCTCGGTCGAGACCCGCCTGAACTGGTCCTTCAGCCCGCACCTCACCCTCCAGGTCTTCGCCCAGCCCTTCATCTCCGCCGGCGACTACGTCTCGTACAAGCAGTTTCTCGAGCCCGGCACCTTCCTCTTCGACACCTTCGAGGAGGGGAGCGTCGCGACACGGGACGGCGAGGTGACCTGCGTCGGCGGTCGTACGTGCGAGGACGCCGACCACACCCGCTACCTCGACTTCGACGGCGACGGCCGGGTGGACGAGACCTTCGCCGATCGGGACTTCAACTTCCGCTCCCTGATCGGAAACGCGGTGCTCCGGTGGGAGTACCGCCCGGGCTCCCGCATCTTCCTGGTCTGGCAGCGCCAGCAGTCGGAGCGGGCGGCCCTGGGGGGCCTCGACGTGGGCCGGGACGCCTCCGCCCTCTTCGACGCCGAGCCCGACGACCGCTTCATCCTCAAGGTCGACTACTGGCTCGGGCTGTGACCCCCGGGTCCGCGGCGCCCCTCGAGTGCCGGGAGGGCCACTTCTCCCTCCCCGACGACCTCCACTACCTCAACTGCGCCTACATCAGTCCCCTGCCCCGGAGCGCGGAGGAGGCCGGAATCAGGGGGGTCCGACGCAAGCGGGACCCCACGTCGATCGGGCCGGATGACTTCTTCGCAGAATCCGACCTCCTCCGGGAGCTCTTCGGCGGGCTGGTCAACGCCGCCGACCCCCGACGGGTGGCGATCCTCCCTGCGGCCTCCTACGGGATCGCCGTGGCCGCCCGGAACACGCCGGTGGAGCGAGGCCAGAACCTGGTCCTCACCCACGAACAGTTTCCCGGCAACGTGTACGCCTGGCGGCGGAAAGCCGAGCGGTCCGGCGCCGAGATCCGGACCGTGGCCCCTGTCGAGGGCCCGGGCCGTGGCGAGGGGTGGACGGGCCGGATCCTGGAGGCGATCGACGCCGACACCGCCGTGGTCACGCTCGGCCACGTCCACTGGACCGACGGCACCCTCTTCGACCTGGAGGTGATCGGCGCCCGGGCCCGGGAAGTCGGCGCCGCGCTGGTGGTGGACGGTACCCAGTCCGTGGGCGCCCTGCCCTTCGACGTGGAGCGGGTCCGGCCCGACGCCCTGATCTGCGCCGGATACAAGTGGCTTCTGGGGCCCTACTCGCTCTCGGTGGGATACTTCGGGCCCCGCTACGACGACGGCGTGCCCCTGGAGGAGACGTGGATCGCCCGGGAGGGGAGCGAGGACTTCTCCGGCCTGGTGGAGTACGTGGACGACTACCAGCCCGGGGCGGTCCGGTACGACGTGGGCGAGCGCAGCAACTTCATCCTCCTCCCCATGCTCATCGAGTCCCTGAAGCTCCTCCGGAGCTGGGGGCCGGAAGCGATCCAGGCGTACTGCGGCGAGCTCACCCGGGAGCTGGTCGCCGAGGCCCGGGAGCTGGGCTTCAGGGTGGAGGACGACGCCCGGCGAGCCTCCCACCTCTTCGGCATCCGGATGCCCGAAGGGCTCGAGGTCGATCGGGTCCGGCGCGCCCTCGACGAGCGGAACGTCGTCGTCTCCCTCCGGGGCTCTTCGCTCCGCGTCTCACCGAACGTCTACAACGACGAGGTGGACGCCGCCGCCCTCCTGGACGCCCTCCGGGCGGCACGGGGGTAGGCCGGACGAAACGACCCGGCTCCGGGTGCGCCGCTCGCGGCCGGCGGGAGGCGGACGGCCCGGGCTACCGGGGTCCGAAGACGATCTCGGCCCGGTCTCCTTCCCGGATCCCGCGCTCGTCGAACCACCCCTGGGGCACCTCCAGGGCGAACATCGCCGGGTCCGACGACTCGTAGAGCTCCTCGACCTCCGGTTCCATCCGCTGGATGTCCACGATCCGCATCGAGGAGTCCAGGTAGGCGATGGAGAGCGGGACGTAGGTGTTCTTCATCCAGAAGCTCCGGACCTCCTCGCTCTCGAAGACGAAGAGCATGCCGGTGCCGTCGGCGAGCGCCTCCCGGTACATGAGGCCCTGCTCCCTCTGGGACGCGGTCGACGCCACCTCGGCCCGGACGGTGTCGGCCCCGAAGATCACCCACGCCTCGCCCCGGGGCGGCAGCTCGTCGGAGCCCGGAGGGATCGTGTCGGTCCGAGCGGGGGTGGCGTTCCGGGAGCCGGGACCGTCGGCCTCGCCGTCGGTGGGGCTGCAGCCGGCCGGGACGAGGAGCGCGGACAGGGCCACGATGGAGAAGACCGCCGGGGCGCGCACGGCCCGAGCGAAGGTGAGGAAAGACGAAGTGGACGGGCGCATGAGGGTGAAGTCCGAGGGTTCTCGAGCATCGGCCGGGGCCCCGGGCGGGCCCCCTCGCGGGATCCTCTCCGGGGCCCGGGCGCACCGGTCGCGCCCCGGGCCGAGTTTTGCTAATATAGGGTGCTTTGCCCGGCCGGCGGAGCCCGGAGAGGGCTCGCGGCGGTCGGTGAACCCTCGATGCGACGACGAACGCCCGGCCCGAGGTACCCTGTATGGTCGATCCGGAGCTCCTCGAGATTCTGGTGTGCCCCGAGACGAAGCAGCCCGTCCGCCCCGCCGGGGACGAGCTCGTCGAGCGGGTGAACCGGGCCGTCGAGTCCGGCACCCTGGAGAACCGGGGGGGCGAGACGGTGAGGGAGCCCATCGACGGAGGGCTGGTCCGGGAGGACGGAGCCCGGCTCTATCCGATCCGGGACGACATTCCCGTCATGCTCATCGACGAAGCCATCGAGCTCGACTCGCTCCCCGGTGAGGCCGCTCCCGAATAATAGCAGGACGTAGAGGAGCGGCAGGCCGGGTTTGCCGCCGGTGCCGGGGCCGGCTATCCTCCCCCGCGCTTCGACACAAGATAACGCGCCGTCGGCTCTCCGCCGGCCCCACTGCGCCTCGAAGGGGCCCGGGCCGGGAGAGCCGAACCGGCTGATTCGCACGCAATCGGAATGACCGACAGACGCGCCTCGAACAGATCGACGGCACCGGATCCGCCCTCCCGCCTCGGGAAGTGGGCGGGGTACGCCGCCACGGTATTCCTGCTGGTCGTGCTGGCGGCCTGCGGGGGCGACTACCCCCAGTCCACGATCAACCCCCAGACCGACTTCGCCGACGTCATCCAGTCGCTCTACACCAGCATCTTCTGGTGGACGGTGGTCATCGGCACGGGGGTCTGGGTGCTCCTCGGCTACATCCTGGTGCGCTTCCGTGAGAAGCCCGACGCGGAGCGTCCGAAGCAGACCCACGGACACCTGGGCCTGGAGATCGGCTGGACGGTCGGCCCGGCGCTCATCGTCGTGGCGATCGCCCTCCCCACGATCCAGGCGGTCTTCGCCACCCAGCGGGCCCCCGAGGCGGAGAACGCCCTGGAGGTCGAGGTGGTGGGCCACCGCTTCTGGTGGGAGTTCCGCTACCCGAGCGGAGTGGTCACGGCCAACGAGCTCCACCTGCCGGTGGACCGGCCGATCAGCCTCCGGATGCACTCGGCCGACGTCATCCACTCCTTCTGGGTGCCCCAGCTCGGCGGCAAGCGGGACGTGAACCCCGTGGTCCGGGTGCCCGAGGGTGAGGATCCGGAGTACACCTGGCTCCACTTCACGCCCCGGACCACGGGCACGTACATGGGCCAGTGCGCCGAGTTCTGTGGGGCGTCCCACTCCCTGATGGGGCTCCGGGTCGTGGTGGAGTCGGAGGAGGACTTCGCCGCGTGGAAGGAGGAGTGGCTCAGCCCCGATTACACCCGGGCACAGTGGCCCCCGGCCGCTGCGTCCGCGGACACCGGCCAGGCCGCCGACACCGCCGCCCCGGCCATGACCGAGGAGGAGCGGCTCGTCGCCCGGGGCCGCCAGGTCTTCCACGAGGAGAGCTACTGCGTCCTCTGCCACGGGATCAACGGCACGTCGGCGGCCGGAAGGATCGGCCCCGACCTGACCAACCTGGGCGATCGCTCGACGATCGCCGCCGGGATGCTGGAGAACACCCGGGAAAACCTGGTCCGCTGGATCAGGGATCCACAGGGGATCAAGCCCGGGGCGGAGATGCCCGGCGTCGGAACCCCCGCCCGTCGCCAGGGCGGCGGCGAGTGGCAGCCCCTGGACCTGGACGACGAGCAGCTCGAGGCCGTGGCCGCCTACCTCCACAGCCTGGGCGCCGACGCCGGTTCCCCGGCCGCGGCGCAGGAGCCGGGGGGACGCTGACCGAATGAGTGATATCAGACCCGTTTCGGAATAGATCGATGTCCGTAGCCACCGCGACCGCCGAGAGCGCCGCCCACGCCGGCCACGAGGAAGAGACCGGCCTCTGGAGCTGGATCACCACCG
>CAZMPV010000069.1:3914-10455 GCA_964567985.1 uncultured Gemmatimonadaceae bacterium | reverse complement strand
ATCGCAGACGACAAGCTGGCGCCGGCCCTCTCCGCCGGCGACGGCGTCCGGCTCTGGAGCGTGCTGAGCCGGAGCCCTTCCCGGGCCGCCGACTTCGCCACACGCCACGGAGCCGCAGCGTCCGAGCCGGCCCACACCGAGCTCGACGCGCTCCTGGACGACGACGGGCTCGACGGCGTGGTGGTGGCCACTCCCGACGGGCTCCACGCCGAGCAGGCGATGGCCGCCGTCCGGGCCCGAAAGCACGTCTTCGTCGAGAAGCCGATGACCACCTCGGTGGACGACGCCCGGGCGCTGGTCGAAGCGGGTGAGGAGGAAGGCGTGACGCTGGGCGTCGCCTACCACCTCCGCTGGCACGCCGGCCACCGCCGAATCGTCGAGCGTGTCCGGGACGGCGTCATCGGCGAGCTCCGTCACGTCCGGGCCCTCTGGTCCTGGCCGGCCGACGATGACTCCAACTGGCGCGCCCACCCCGAGGTGGGCCGCTGGTGGAGCCTGGCCGGCGTCGGGACCCACTGCCTGGACCTGATCCGCTGGCTCTCGGTCCCGGCGTCGGGCGAAGTGGCCGAGCTCAGCGCCGTGGCCACCCGCTCGGTCTGGGAGGGGCCCCACGACGAGACGGCGCTGGTGGCGATGCGCTTCCAGCGGGGGTCCACGGCCGAGCTCTGCTCCTCGGTCCAGTTCCCTTCCCGGAGCCGCCTCGAGGTCTACGGAAGCCACGGCTGGATCACGGCCACCGGCACCCTGGGGCCCCACGGCCGGGGCCGGATCGAGACGGCGAGGGGGCCGCTGGAATACGAGCCCGTGGACCCCTACCGGGGCGAGCTCGAGGACTTCGGCCGGGCGGTGCGGGAGGGCCGGTCGCCGGAGGTCGACGGCCGGGAGGGGCTCCGCAACGTCGAGCTCCTGGAGCGCATCGGGGAGGAGGCCGGGCTGCCTGAGCGGTAGGTCCCGTTCCTCAACCCCAGTCCTGCTCGTCGGCCTCCAGCAGGGCGTGGAGCAGGACGTTCCCCCCGTTGGTCACGTCCTCCGGGCGCGTGTATTCCTCCGGCGAGTGGCTGATGCCGCCGACGCTGGGCACGAAGAGCATGCCGACGGGCGCCAGGAGCGCGATGCTCTGGGCGTCGTGGCCGGCGCCGCTGGGCATACGCATGTGCTCCAGGCCGATCCGGTCGGCGGAGCGCTCGACGGCCCGGCGGAGCCGCTCGTCGGTGGGGGCGGCCCGGCTCAGGTAGAAGCGCTCGAAGGAGACCTCGGTGTCGGTGGCGGCGGCGATGGCGTCGGCTTCTTCCCGGAGCCGGGCGAAGACCCGGTCGATCTTTCTCATCTCCAGGTCCCGGATCTCCAGGGTGTGCTCCACCCGACCGGGGACCACGTTGGGGGCTCCGGGGTGGGCCTCGATGATCCCCACCGTGGCCACCTGCCGGCCCTCGATCTCCCGGGCCTTGGTGTGGACCGCGTCCACGAAGCGGGCGGCGGCGACGAGGGCGTCCCGGCGCTGGTCCATGGGCGTGGTCCCGGCGTGGTTGGCGAACCCTTCCCACCGGACCTGCCAGCGCTTGATGCCGACGATGCCCTCGACCACGCCGATGGGCACGTCCGCCGACTCCAGGATCGCGCCCTGCTCGACGTGGAGCTCCAGGTAGGCGGCGATCTCCTCCGGGGAGCGCTCGGCGGCGTCGAGGCGGTCGGGGTCGCCGCCGGTGTAGCGGATACCCTCGCCGATCGTCTTCCCGCTGGCCGTGGGCAGCTCCATCTCCGAGGGCTCGACCTCGCCGCTCATGGCCCGGCTGCCGGTCTTGCCCCCCTCCTCGTTCTGGAAGACGACGACCTCCAGGGGATGCCGGGTCGCGTGTCCCGCGTCGTGGAGGGTCCGCGCCGCCTCGATCGCCGCCAGCACGCCCACGGGTCCGTCGTAGTCGCCCCCGTGGGGCACGGTGTCGATGTGGGAACCGACCATCAGGGCGGCCCGGCCGTCCTCCCGGCCTTCCCGCCGGCCGACGAGGTTCGCGGCGGCGTCGGTCTGGACCTCGAGGCCGGCCTCCCGCATCCGCTCCCGGACCCACGCCCGTGCCGCCCGGTCGGCGGGGCTGAACGCCACCCGACCCGGGCCGTCTTCGGTCTCCGGGCCGAAGTCCGCGAGCTCGTCGATCCAGCGGTTCAGCCGCTCGCCGTCCACCCGGAGGGCGTCCCGAGTCCCGGGCGGCCCGCCTGGAAGAGCAGCTCCCCCGGGCTCGAGACGGCGCCGGCCGGCCGCACCCGACGGCCACAGCCAGGCAACGCCCAGCGCCGACAGCAAACCGCGTCCGAACTCTCTCCGGTCCACGTCCACCTCCCCGTTCGCCTGCCTCCGTGTCGTCCGTCGTGCCGACGTCTCGAAGGTGCGGAGCGTCGGTCTCCGGGACAACGACGACAACGACCTTGTCCGCCGGCCGCCACCGGTGATACTGGTGCCCTTCCAGCATCGCAGAATCTCGACCGGAGTCCCCTCCCGAGTTGCCGAACTCCGCCCCTTCCCGCACACATTGGGAGGCGGGCTCTCGGCGATCCCGACCCCGCCGCCCTCGACATCCTCAAGGAGGTTCCATGTCCGCGTTCCCGTTCCGCGTCCGACCCGACCGGCCGGAGCACGCCCCCACCCGTCGTCTCCTCCCCGGACTCCTGGTCGGCGCCGTCGCCATCGTCGCCCTTTCCACGGCACCGCCGGCCATCGCCCAGGAGACCCCGTCCGAGACGCGCCTCACGGTGGACCACTACCTGGACTGGGAGAGCGTCTCGAACCCGCGGATCTCGCCCGACGGATCGCAGATCGTCTACACCCGCCGCTGGGTCGACAGGATGAACGACTCGTGGGAGTCGGCGCTCTGGATCATGAACGCCGACGGCACGAAGAACCGCTTCCTCGCCGAGGGCTCGAATGCCCGCTGGTCGCCCTCCGGGGACCGGATCCTCTACGTGGCCGAGGGCGAGCCCGAGGGGAGCCAGATCTGGGTGCGCTGGATGGACGCCGAGGGGGCGAAGAGCCAGGTGACCCGGGTGACCGAGTCGCCCCGGAATCCGCAGTGGTCGCCCGACGGCACCTCGATCGCCTTCGCCATGCACGTGCCCGACGAGGACTCCTGGTCCATCGACCTGCCCGAGGAGCCCGAGGGCGCCGAGTGGACGAAGGCCCCCAGGATCGTGGATCGGATCCACTTCCGGCGGGACGGGCGGGGCTTCCTCCCCGAGGGCCACACGCACCTCTTCACCGTCCCCGCCGACGGCGGCACCGCCCGGCAGCTCACGTCCGGTGACTGGAGCGTCGGCGGAAGCTTCGACTGGACGCCGGACGCCTCGACGCTGGTCTTCGACGGCAACACCTCGGAGAACGCCGACGCCGAGTACCGGGAGTCGTACGTCTACGCGGTGGACGTGGGCACGAAGGAGATGCGGCAGCTCGTGGACACCCGGGGCCCCTGGGGCGACCCGGTGGTCTCGCCGGACGGCCGAACGGTGGCCTACACCGGCTACGCCTGGACCGACCAGACGTACAAGGCGAATGAGCTCTGGCTCGTGGGCATCGACGGCTCGAACCCCCGGGACGTCTCCGACGGCTTCGACCGGAGCCCCGGCGACCTGACGTGGGCGCCGGACGGCTCGGGCCTCTACTTCACCGCCGAGATGGAGGGGAGCGAGAACGTCTACTTCGCCTCGGCCTCGGGCGGTGTGGAGCCGGTGCTGGAGGGCCAGTGGGTGCTCGGGCTCGAGTCCATGACCGAGGAAGGGATCGCCGTGGGCGAGCGGGAGGCTCCCCACGAACCGGGCGACATCGTCCGCTACGACCTGAACGACCCGGGGACCGGGCTGACCGAGCTCACCCACGTGAACGACGACGTGTTGGCCGACATCGCCCTGGGAAGCGTCGAGGAGATCTGGTACGAGTCCACCGGGGGCACCCGGGTCCAGGGCTGGATCGTGAAGCCGCCGGACTTCGATCCGGAGGAGGACTACCCCCTCATCCTCCACATCCACGGCGGACCCCACGGCATGTACGACGTGGGCTTCAGCTACTCGTACCAGAACTTCGCCGCCAACGGCTACGTGGTCCTCTACACGAACCCCCGGGGGAGCACGGGCTACGGCACCGAGTTCGGCAACGCCATCGACAACAGCTATCCGTCGGTGGACTACGACGACCTCATGGCCGGCGTGGACGCGGTGATCGACCGGGGCTACGTGAACACCGACCAGATGTACGTGACCGGCTGCAGCGGGGGCGGGGTGCTCTCGAGCTGGGTGATCGGCCAGACCGACCGCTTCGCCGCCGCCGGCGTCCGCTGTCCGGTGATCAACTGGATGAGCTTCGCCGGCACCGCCGACATCGTCGTCTGGGGCTACCACCGCTACGAGGGCTATCCCTGGACGAACCCGGACAAGTACCTGGAGCACTCGCCCCTCATGTACGTGGGCAACGTGACGACGCCGACGCTGCTCATGACCGGCGAGCAGGACCTCCGGACGCCGATGAGCCAGACCGAGGAGTACTACCAGGCGCTGAAGCAGGTGGGTGTGCCGACGAAGCTGCTCCGCTTCCACGAGGAGGACCACGGCACCGGCGACCAGCCCTCGAACTTCATGCGGACCCAGCTCTACCTCATGAAGTGGTTCGAGGAGCACGGGGGCGAGCCGCCCCAGGTGGCGGACGAGGGCTCGAGTGGGCGCTGACGGGGGCGGTGCCCGTACGATGACGGGCCGCCGGGGGCGGCCCCGGCGGCTGAGCGGGCCGGCCGGGGCGACCGGCGCGGCTTTCCTCCTCCTGGCGGCCACCGGCTGCGGGGCGCCACCTCCCGACGCCCTGGCCCCCGACCTGATCTACCACGGCGGGAAGGTCGTCACGGTCGACCCGGACTTCACGATCGCCCGGGCCGTGGCCGTCCGGGACGGCCGGATCGTGGCCGTGGGCGCCGACGCCGAGGTCCTCGCCCTGGCCGGCCGGAGGACCGAGCGGATCGACCTGGGCGGCCGGACCGTGCTCCCGGGCTTCTACGACAACCACATCCACCTCGGCCCCGGCCGGGAGCTCCAGGAGTGGGAGGGCGGGCTGGTCCCCGCCGTGCCCGAGTGGACCCGGGGCGTGAAGACCGCGGCCCAGCTCCACGAGGCCCTCCGAGAGCGGGCTACCGAGACGCCTCCGGGGGAGTGGATCCGGGGAGGGCTCACCCGGATGGACTTCCCCAACCAGACGATCCCGGACCGCTGGGACCTGGACGAGGCCGCCCCCGACCATCCGGTGCTCCTGACCCGGGGCCCCCACACCTGGCTGCTCAACTCCCGGGCGCTGGAGCTCGCGGGCATCGGGCCCGAGACACCCTCGCCGGAGGGCGGCGAGGTCCTGAAGGACGACGAGGGCCGGCCCACGGGACGGCTCATGGACGCTGCGAAGCGGCTGGCCGCCGACGTGGTGCCCGAGGAGGACGCCGGCGCCCCCCTCTCGGACGACGCGGCGATCGAGAGCATGCGCCGGATGCTGCGCCGGCTCGTGGCCCTGGGGATCACCAGCGTGAACGTGGCCGGCATCCGGCCCGAGGGGCTCGGCCTGGTCCAGGAGCTCTACGAGCGCCACGGGGGCGAGCTCCCCCGGGCCACCGTCCAGATCCGGGGCCGGCCCGGCTACGATGCCTACGACGACCTGGAGGTGGCCGTCCGGGAGACGATCGAAGAGATCGAGGCCCTGGGATGGCGCTCGGGCCTGGGAAGCGAGCGCCTGAAGATGGGCGCCATCAAGATGAGCGTGGACGGGGGCCTGAGCGCGCCGGTCTTCTGGTCCACCGAGCCCTACGAGAGCCGGCCCGACTTCACGGGCGTGGTCCGGATTCCCGCCGAATCCTTCGCGCCGGTGGCCCGGCGGGCCCACGAGCTCGGGTGGCAGCTCGGCATCCACGCCATGGGCGACGCCGCGGCGGTGATGGTGGTGGACGAGATCGCCGGGATCCTCGGTGAGATGCCCCGGGAGGACCACCGTCACTACCTCCACCACGTGGCCGTGAAGCCGCCGGAGGAGACGATCCGGACCATGGCGGAAAACGGCATCGGCGTGGCGAGCCAGCCGGCATTCACGGTGGGGCTGGGCGCCTACGCGGTGGAAGCCCTCTCGGGTCGCCGGGAGCAGACGATGAACCCGACGAAGTCGCTCCTCGACGAGGGCGTGTGGGTCTCGTGGGGCTCGGACTCGGCGCCGTACGGCCCCCTGATCTCGATCTGGACCGGCGTGACCCGCACCGGCTGGGACGGGGACGTCTACGGTCCGGACGAGGCGGTCGACGTCGAGACCGCCGTCCGGCTCCACACCCTGGCCCCGGCCTACCAGACCTTCGACGAGGACGAGCGGGGCTCCATCGAGCCCGGCAAGGTGGCCGACTTCGTGGTTCTGGGCGAGGACATCCTCAGCGTGGAGCCCGACCGCATCCGGGAGATCCCGGTCGAGATGGTCGTGATCGGGGGCGAGGTGGTCCACGGCGACTCCCGCGGGGAGGGATCGTGATGACCGGAGGGATCGTGATGA
>CAZMPV010000069.1:0-3814 GCA_964567985.1 uncultured Gemmatimonadaceae bacterium | reverse complement strand
GCAGCCCTGCTCCTCCCCGGCGCGGTCGCGAGCCAGCCGGTCCCTCCCGAGCGCATCGACGCCGAGGCCCGCTCCCACCGGATCGAAGCCCTGACCCTCTACCGGAATCTCCTCCGGCTGCCCAACGACGCTCACCATCCGGAGGACATCCTCCGACTCCTGGACTTCGTGGAGGACCGCTTCCGGGAGCGGGACTTCTCCACCGAGAGGCTCCCCACCGACGGCGGCAGCCCCGTGCTGCTGGCCGAGCGGCGGCACCCCGGCGCGGAGCGCACGGTCCTCGTCTACCTTCAGGCCGACGGGCAGCCGGTGGACCCGTCGGCGTGGAACCAGGAGAGCCCGTGGGAGCCGGTGCTGAAGGAGCGGTCGGCGGACGGTAGCTGGGACGCGATCCCCTGGGAGCGGCTCCGGGGCGAGATCGACCCGGAGTGGCGCATCTTCGCCCGCTCGGCGGCGGACTCGAAGGGGCCGAACGCCCAGTTCCTGGCGGCCCTGGACGTCCTCGACGCGGCCGGCGCGACCCCGTCGGTGAACCTGAAGGTGATCGTGGACACCGAAGAGGAGATGGGCTCGCCCCGGCTGCCGGCGGCGGTGGTGCGCTATCGGGACCGGCTCGCCGCCGACTGGCTCGTGATCTTCGACGGCCCGCCCCACGGCTCGGGTGAGCCGACGCTCAAGTTCGGCGCACGGGGGATCGCCACCGTGACCCTGGTCACCTACGGACCCCGGGTTCCCCAGCACAGCGGACACTACGGCAACTACGCGCCGAACCCGGTCTACCGGATGGCCCGCATCCTGGACTCCTTCAAGGACGACGCCGGCCGGGTCGTGATCCCCGGGTGGTACGACGGCATCTCCCTGGGCGACGACGTCCTGGAGGCCCTGGCGGCCGTGCCCGACGACGAGGCCGCCATCCAGCGGGAGCTGGGCATCGCCATGATCGACTCGGTGGCGCCGACCCTCCAGCGGGCGATCCAGTACCCGTCGCTGAACGTCCGGGGCATCGCCGCCGGGTGGATCGGCGATCAGGCCCGGACGATCATCCCGGACACCGCCACCGCCGAGATCGACGTCCGGCTGGTCGCGGAGAGCGACCCGGAGCGGCTCATCACGCTGCTCCGGGACCACATCGAGGGGCTGGGCTTCGCGGTCCTGGACCACTCCCCCACCGAGGAAGAGCGGCTCGCCCACCCCCGGATCGTGCGGATGAGCCACTCGGTCGCCTACGGGGCCTTCCGGACCGCCTTCGACTCGGACCTGGGCCTCTGGCTCCGGGACGGGATGCGGCGCTACTACGACCGGGAGCCGATCCTGCTCCGGACCAGCGGTGGCTCGATCCCGATCTCGCCCTTCGTGAACACCCTGGGCATCCCCGCCGTCAGCGTGCCCACCGTGAATCCGGACAACAACCAGCACAGCCCCAACGAGAACCTGAAGGTCGGGGCGTTCCTGGAGGGGATCCGGACGATCGCGGCGGTGCTGTCGGAGCCGACCGGAGCGCCCTGAGGACCGATCCACGAGCGGCCCGCCGGCGACCGCTCGGCGCGAACGCACGAAGAGCCCGGCCGGGATCGATTCCCGACCGGGCTCTCGCTTCGTGGGACGCCGGGCGAGCCCCGGATCCTACATGCCGGGCATTCCTCCGCCCATGCCGCCCATTCCGCCCATTCCGCCCATTCCGCCGGGCATTCCACCGCCACCGGGCATGCCGCCGCCGGCGCCGGGCGCCCCGCCCGGAGCGCCGCCGCCTTCCTCGTCGTCCTCGGTGGGGAGGTCCACCACGGTGGACTCGGTGGTCAGGAGCACGCCGGCGATGGAGGTGGCGTTCTGGAGCGCCACCCTGACGACCTTGGTCGGGTCCAGGATGCCGGCCTCGAAGAGGTCCTCGTACTCCTCGCTGCGGGCGTTGAAGCCCCAGCCGAAGTCGTCGCTCTCCCGGATGCGCTCGGCGACGAGAGAGCCCTCGACACCCGCGTTCTCAGCGATCCGGTCGGTCGGCGCGGAGAGCGCGTTCCGGAGGATCTCGACGCCCCGGGCCTCGTCGTCGTTGGCGGTCTCGACCTCGTCCAGGGCCTTCCGGGCCCAGATGAGCGAGACGCCGCCTCCGGGCAGGACCCCTTCCTCGACGGCGGCCTGGGTCGCGGCCACCGCGTCCTCGGTCCGGGCCTTCTTCTCCTTCATGGCGGTCTCGGTCGCGCCGCCGACCCGGATCACGGCCACGCCGCCGGCCAGGCGGGCGCGCCGCTCCTCGAGCTTCTCCCGGTCGTAGTCGGAGGTCGCCTGCTCGAGCTGGGCCTCGATCTCGGCGACCCGGCCCTCGATCTCCTCCTCGTCACCGGCGCCGCCGACGATGGTGGTGTCGTCCTCGTCGACGATGACCCGGCGGGCGGAGCCCAGGTCCGACAGGGTGACCGAGTCGAGCTCACGGCCCAGCTCCTCGGCGATCGGCGTGGCGCCGGTCAGGGTGGCGATGTCCCGGAAGTTCTGCTTCCGGCGGTCGCCGAAGCCCGGCGCCTTCACGGCGCAGACCTCCAGGGTGCCCCGGACCTGGTTCACCACCAGGGTGGCCAGGGCCTCCTCCTCCACGTCCTCGGCGATGATCAGGAGCGGCTTGCCCGACTCCTGAACCTTCTCCAGGACGGGCAGGAGCTTCTGCATGTCGTTGACCTTGCCGTCGTGGACGAGGATGAGCGGCTCGTCCATGACGGTCCGGAGGTTCTCCGAGTCGGTGACGAAGTGGGGCGACAGATAGCCCTTGTCCCAGCGCATGCCTTCCACGGCCTCGAGCTCCACGTCGAGCCCCCGGCCCTCCTCGACGGTGATCACGCCGTCGCGGCCGACGGTCTCCATGGCGTCGGCGATCATCTCGCCGATCTCGGCGTCGCCGTTCGCGCTGATGGTGGCCACGTGCCGGATCTCTTCCCGGCTCTCCACCGGCGTGGAGCGCTCCTTCAGGGCCTCGACGACCTTCTCGAGTCCCGCCTGCATGCCGCGGCGCAAGCTCATGGGGTTCGCGCCCGCGGTCACGCTCTTGATGCCCTCGCTGACGATGGCGTGGGCGAGGACCGTGGCGGTCGTCGTCCCGTCACCGGCTTCGTCGGAGGTCTTCCGGGCCACCTCCTTGACCATCTGGACGGCCATGTTCTCGGTGGGATCGGAGACCTCGATCTCCTTGGCCACCGTCACGCCGTCCTTGGTGATGACCGGATTCCCGAAGCCCTTCTCCAGGACGACGGTCCGGCCCTTCGGACCCAGGGTCACGGCCACGGCCCCGTAGAGCTGGTCCACTCCCGCCTGAAGGCGTTCCCGGGCGTCCGTGTCGAATTCGATCTCCTTGGGCATAGGGTCGGCTCCTTCCTCTACTCGGACTCGATCTATCAAAAGCGATGCTGGTCCCGCGGTTCTACCGAACATGTTTGATCGGAGCGCCGTTTTGTTCCGTTCCCCGGACGCCTCGACAGAGCCGCTGTCGTGCGCCTACGATCATGGGCGGCCTTTTCCGAGAACGAATCTCGCCCCGGGACCCGAGGGCCGACGACTCCCCGAGACCCCGTCCAGACCGGAGACCGACATGCGATCGCACGCGCTGACATCCACGCTCCTGCTCGCCATCGCCCTGACCCCGAGCGGACCCGCGGAGGCCCAGGAGCCGCCCCCGGACTTCCGGGCCGAGTTCCTCGCCCAGTTCAACGCCAGCGCCGAGAAGCTTGTCTCCTTGGCTGAAGCCATGCCGGAAGACTCGTACGACTGGCGTCCGATGGAGGGCGTGGCCTCGGTGGCCGACGCCTACATGCACATCGCCCGCTACAACTAC
>CAZMPV010000068.1:0-10523 GCA_964567985.1 uncultured Gemmatimonadaceae bacterium | reverse complement strand
GAGTGAGCCGGCAGGGATTCGAACCCTGGACCTACGGATTAAAAGTCCGTTGCTCTACCAGGCTGAGCTACCGGCTCGTGGGTGGTGCGACGAGGAGAAGATAAGGGCCCACTCCGGGGCGCGGCAGGGCGGCGCGCCTCACTCACAGCTCCAGCTCGTACTGGACGCCCGAGAAGGTGAGCCGGTGGTGGGGCGTGGGGCCGAGGCGCTCCAGGGCGTCCCGGTGCTCGGCGGTGCCGTAGCCCACGTTCGTCTCCCAGCCGTAGCCCGGGTAGCGCTCGGCCAGGGTGCGCATGAGGCGGTCGCGGCAGACCTTGGCGACGATCGACGCGCACGCCACGGTGTGGACCCGGCCGTCGCCCCCGACCACCGCGTCGTGCTCCCACCCCAGGTCCCGCATCGGGGTGCCGTCCACCACCACGTGGCCGGGCTCGGGGTCGAGCTTTTCCAGGGCACGTCTCATGGCCACGGCGGTGGCCCGGAGGATGTTGAGCCGGTCGATCTCGGCGACCGAGGCGGCGCCGATGCCCAGGGCCGCGGCGGTGCGGGAGATCTCCAGGGCGAGCCGCTCCCGCTCCTCGGCCGTCAGGGACTTGGAGTCGGCGGCGCCTTCCACCACGGTCTCCCGGGGCAGGACGACGGCGGCGGCCACGACGGGGCCGGCCAGGGGCCCCCGGCCGACCTCGTCCACCCCCGCAACGAAGCCGCGGCCCCAGAACCTCCGCTCGTAGGCGAGGAGGTCCCGGAGCCGCGCTCCGTCCCCTTCTTCGGTGGATTCCGACGCGGTCGCGTCGGGTCCGCTGGCCTGCTCCGCGTCCGGCACGCCCGGCGCGGTCAGGTCGTGCGGCGCTCCCGGATGCGGGCCGACTTGCCTTTCAGGCCGCGGAGGTAGTAGAGCTTCGCCCTCCGGACGTCGCCCTCCCGGACCAGCTCGATCTCCTTGATCGTCGGCGCGTGGAGGGGGAAGATCCGCTCGACGCCCACGCCGCTGGAGATCTTCCGGACGGTGAACGTCTCGCCCACGCCGCCACCCCGGCGGGCGATGCAGGTGCCCTCGAAGGCCTGGATCCGCTCCTTGTCACCCTCGCGGACCCGGTAGAGGACCCGGACCGTGTCGCCGGGCTGGAAGTCGGGAATGTCGTCCCGAAGCTGTTCCTTTTCCAGCTCCTGAAGCAGATCTGTCATGGCGCTCCTCCTCGTGGTCCGGGGGCTCCTCGTGGGCCCAGACTGGAAATATAGTGCGGTGCCCCCCGGCGGTGAAGGCCGCGGGGCTCACGTCTCTTCGCTCTCCGACTGCTCTTCGTGCCGGGCTCGCGCCCAGAGGTCCGGGCGGCGCTCCCGGGTCATTCGCTCCGCCTGCCGGGCCCGCCACTCGGCGATCCGGGCGTGGTCGCCGCTCAGCAGCACCTCCGGGACCTCGTGGCCCCGGTACTCCGCCGGCCGCGTGTACGACGGCGGGCTCAGCAGCCCCTCCTCGTAGAAGGAGTCCGTGACCGCCGAGGCCCGGTCGCCCAGGGCCCCGGGCAGGAGTCGGACCACGGCGTCGGTCACCGCCAGGGCGGCGACCTCGCCCCCGG
The DNA here is from genome assembly GCA_964567985.1 of uncultured Gemmatimonadaceae bacterium. Lineage (GTDB taxonomy): Bacteria > Gemmatimonadota > Gemmatimonadetes > Longimicrobiales > Gaopeijiaceae > CAZMPV01. The sequence continues at coordinate 8,946 of CAZMPV010000068.1, read as the reverse complement.
AGAGGACGAAGTCTCCCAGGGAGATCTCCTCGGTGGCCAGGTGGTCGGCGACCCGCTGGTCCACGTCCTTGTAGTGCCCGCAGAGGAGCGTCAGCTCCTCCTCGCCGGCCAGCCGGACCGCGTCCTCGTGGCCGAAGGGCCGGCCCCGGGCCGAGAGCAGGGCGATCGGCCCCTCCGGCTCCACGTCGTCGACGGCCTCGAAGAAGGGCTCGGGCTTCATCACCATCCCCGGCCCCCCTCCGTACGGATAGTCGTCCACCGTGCGGTGCCGGTCGTGGGTGTAGTCCCTCAGGTCCACGATCCGGTACTCCACCAGCCCGTCTTCCGCCGCGCGCCCGGGGATGCTCGTGGCCAGGGGCTCGGCGAAGTAATCCGGGAAGATGGTGACGATGTTGATCCGCATGGACGGCCTCCGGGTAGCCGGGCTACTGGTCCAGGAGCCCCTCCGGCGGATCGAGCACGATCCGGCCCTCCTCGACGTCGAGCTCGGCGACCACGTGGGCCGCCAGGGGGATGTGGAGCAGCCCCTTCGGACCCCGGACCTCCAGGAGGTCGGCGGGCCGCAGCTCGTAGACCTCCTGGACCGTGCCCAGCTCCTCGCCGTCCGCGGTGGTGACGGTCAGGCCCAGGAGCTGGTGGTAGAAGTACTCGCCCTCGGCCAGCTCCTCCACCTCGTCGCTCGAGCGCATCAGGTAGCGCCCCTTGAGGCGCTCGGCCTCGTCGCGGTCGTCGACGTGGAGGAACTTGATCAGCCAGCCCCGCTTGTAGGGCCGCGACTCCTCGATCTCGAGGCTCGGAAAGAAGTCGCTGGGCCGGTCGCCGGTCACGTCGCTGACCCGGAACTCGACGCCCGGCGAGAAGGTGGACTCGGGGTGGTCGGTCAGGGGCCAGATGTAGAGCTCACCCTTGATCCCGTGGGCCTTGCTCAGATGCCCGACGACCAGGAAGTCCGGCGTGGTGTGGGGCATGGACGGCGGACCCTCCCGAGGTCAGTCGGACTTCTCCTCGTCCTCTTCGTCCTCCTCGTCAGCTTCTTCTTCGTCGTCGTCCTCTTCTTCCTCGTCTTCGTCGGCTGCGGCTTCGGGCTCTTCGTCGGCTTCGGCCTCTTCTTCGGGCTCCTCCTCGGCTTCAGCTTCCGGCTCCTCCTCGGCTTCAGCTTCCGGCTCTTCGGCTTCTTCAGCCGCGGCCTCCGCCTCCTCTTCCTCGGGCGCTTCCTCTTCGGCGGCCTCGGCTTCGACTTCCTCTTCCGCCGCGGCCTCCGCCTCCTCTTCCTCGGCGGCCTCTTCGTCCGCTTCGGCTTCGGTCTCGGCCCGGCGCTTCTCGGCCCGCTCGGCGGCCTTCCGGGCCCGCTCTTCCTCCACGTCGGGCTCGCCGAGGGCGACCTTGTCGTCGCCGCCCTTGCGGGCCTTGTTCAGGAGGCTCCGGACCGTGTCGGACGCCAGGGCGCCCTGGTCGAGCCAGTGCTCGGCGCGCTCCAGGTCGATGACCAGGCGGGCGGGGTCGGTGAGGGGCCTGTAGTAGCCCAGCTCCTCCACCACCCGGCCGTCGGTGGGCTTCGAGCCGTGGGCGACGACCACTCGGTAGTGCGCCTGCTTCTTCCGGCCCATTCGCCGGAGACGAATACGTAGGGGCATGATCCCTGACTGGTTGTGCTCCCGGGCCGTCCTCCCGAAGAGGCCGGACCGCGAGCGGGTGATCCGGAGGCCGCCCTAGAAGGGCATGCCTCCCTTCATGTTCTGCATCTGCTTCATGAACTTCTTCATCTGGTCGAACTGCTTGATCAGCCGGTTCACTTCCGAGACCGGTCGACCGCTTCCCCGGGCGATCCGCGCCCGGCGGGAGCCGTTCAGGATCCCGGGGTCCTCCCGCTCCTCCGGCGTCATGGAGAGGATGATCGCCTCGGTGTGCTTCATCCGGTCCTCGTCCATCGCCTCGGTCGGGATCTTCCCGGCCATCCCCGGGATCAGCTTCACGAGCTGCTCCAGGGGACCCATTCGCCGCACCTGGCGGATCGCCGAGAGGAAGTCCTCCAGGGTGAACTTCCCGTTCCCCATGACCTTCTTCTCGAGCCGGGCCTGCTCGTCGGCGTCCATGGCCCGCTCGGCCCGCTCGACCAGGCCGACCACGTCCCCCATCTGGAGGATCCGGCCGGCCAGCCGCTCGGGATCGGCCGAGTCCAGGTCGTCCACGCCCTCGCCCACGCCCACGAACTTGATGGGCTTGCCCGTCACCCCGTGGATCGAGAGCGCCGCGCCGCCCCGGGCGTCGCCGTCCATCTTGGTGAGGACGACGCCGGTCAGGCCCAGGGCGTCGTCGAAGCCCTCGGCGATCCGGACCGCTTCCTGGCCGGTCATGGCGTCGGCCACCAGGAGGATCTCCGCCGGATCCAGCGTCTCCTCGAGGCGCCTCAGCTCGTCCATCATCGGCTCGTCGATCTGGAGCCGCCCGGCGGTGTCCACGATCAGGGCGGATCGGCCGTCCTCGGTGGCCTTCTCCAGGGCCCGACCGGCCACGTCCACCGGGTCCTGGTCGGTGTCCTCGGCGTGGACCGGCACGTCGATCTGGCCGCCCAGCGTCTGGAGCTGGTCCACGGCCGCCGGCCGGTACAGGTCGCAGGCGGCCATCATCACCGACCGACCCTCGCGCTGCAACCGCCGGGCCAGCTTGGCCGCCGTCGTCGTCTTGCCGGAGCCCTGGAGCCCCACCAGCATGATCACCGTCGGGGGCTTCGACGCCCACTCGATGCCGGTCCGGGCGTCGTCTCCGCCCAGGAGCTCGCCCAGCTCGTCGTGGACGATCTTTACGATCTGCTGGCCCGGCGTCACCGAGTCCAGGACCTTCTCGCCGGTCGCCCGCTCCTGGACCCGCTTCAGGAAATTCCGGGTGACCTTGTAGTTGACGTCGGCTTCCAGGAGGACCCTGCGGACCTCCCGGAGCCCGTCCTTGATCATGGATTCGTTGAGGACGCCCCGCTGACGGAACTGTCCCAGCACCGAATCCAGCTTTTCGCTCAGCTCCTCGAACATGCCCGCGCGCCGACGATCGGGGTCACAGCAGAAAAAACCGCCCTTCCGCCCGGCCCGCCCCGCGAGGGGCGGAGACGAAAGAGCATGGTAAGATAGGGAGAGGGGCCAGGCCGCTCAAGGTCGAGCGGCCGGTCGAACCCCCCGCTACCCGACGTGGATGATCTGGCTCCGGCGGGTGCCCACCGAAACCAGCCCGACCGGGGCCGAGACCAGCTCCTCGATCCGGAGCAGGTAGGCCCGGGCCTTCGGCGGCAGCTCCTCCATGCTCCGGGCCTCGCTCGTGGGGCTGTTCCAGCCGGGGATCGTCTCGTAGACCGGCTCGACGTCGCCCAGGGACCAGGTGTTGGCCGGGAACTCCCGGGTCAGCCCCTCCGGGGTCTCGTAGGCGACGGCGACCCGGATCTCGTCCAGGGTGTCGAGGACGTCGAGCTTGGTCACGGCCAGGGCCGTGAGCCCGTTCACCCGGGCCGCGTAGCGGGCCAGGACGGCGTCGAACCAGCCGCAGCGGCGGGGCCGCCCGGTGGTCGCGCCGAACTCCGAGCCCAGCTCCCGCATGCGCTCGTCCATCGCCTCCTCGAAGGCCGTGGGGAGCGGGCCGTTCCCCACCCTCGTCGTGTACGCCTTCACCACGCCCACCACCGAGTCGATGACCGTCGGTCCGACGCCCACGCCGGTCGCCGCGGCGGCGGCCGTGGTGTTCGAGGAGGTGACGAAGGGGTACGTCCCGTGGTCCAGGTCGAGGGCGGTCCCCTGGGCGCCCTCCAGGAGAACGCGCCGGCCGTCCCGGGTGGCCTCCTCGATCTCCCGGCCGGTGTCGGTGGCGAGCTCCAGGAGACGGTCCCGGGCCTCCATCGTCCGCTCCACCTGCTCGTCGAGGTCGGGGTCGGGCTCCCGTCCCAGGCTCCGGAGCTTCGCCTTCGCGCTGGAGAGCGACTCGTCCACCCGGCGGCGGAAGCGCTCCGGGCTCCGGAGGTCGGCCAGGCGCACGCCCCGGCGGCCCACCTTGGACTCGTAGGCCGGCCCGATGCCGCGACCGGTGGTCCCGATCTTCTCCGAGGCCTCCTCCTCGGCGGCCCGGTCCAGGAGCCGGTGGTACGGCAGCAGGAGGTGGGCCCGCTCGCTGATGCCGATGCGGCCGTCCAGCGCGACGCCCCGCTCGGCCAGGCCCTCGTACTCCTCGAGGAACTGGAGGACGTCGAGGACGACGCCGTTGCCGATCAGGCAGCGCTTGCCCTCGTGGAGGATGCCCGACGGGATCTGGTGCAGCACGAATTCGTCCTCGTCACCGACGTGGACGGTGTGTCCCGCGTTGGCGCCCCCCTGGTAGCGGGCGACGATGTCCACGTCCTCGGCGAGGACGTCGACGATCTTTCCCTTTCCTTCGTCGCCCCACTGGCAGCCGACGACCACCCGGCAGCGCGCACTGTCGCGTCCCTCGGACAAGAGAATTCTCCTCGTGGGATCGGAATCCGCGGATGAGCGGGGGACATGAAAAAAGCCCGACCGCGGGGGACGGGCTGACGGCGTGGCGGCGACCGAGCTCGATCGATCGCGCATCCTCTGGGAAAAGCTAGATCACCCCCCGGGGGGTGTCAAGGCGGCAGAGGCCAGGAGCGACAGGGCCTCCCGGTGGTCGACCGGCCCGGCGATCGCGGCGGCGGGCCCGACCGCCCGGGCTTCACTCCCAGCGCAGCGCCTGGACCGGGTCCACCCGCGTCGCCCGGCGGGCCGGGAGGTAGGCGGCGGCCAGGCTCACGGCGAGGAGCACCACGGCGACCGCCCCCACGATCACCGGCTCCATCCCCGCCACGCCGAAGAGGGTTCCCCGGGCGACGCGCAGGAGGGGAACCGCTCCTGCGGCACCCAGGACGAGGCCGACGGCGGCGACCCCGACGGCCCGGCGCACCACCGTCCCACGGACCTGGGACTCGCCCGCTCCCAGGGCCATGCGGATGCCGATCTCCCGGATCCGGCTCCCCACGGCGTGGGAGACCATGCCGTAGATGCCCAGGGCGGCCAGGAAGAGGGCCACGGCACCGAAGAAGCTCACCACAGACAGCGAGAAGCGGGACCCGGCCAGGCCCCGCTCCAGGTAGGACGTCAGGGTCCGGGGCTCCACGAGGGGCTGGGCGGGGTCGATCTCCCGGAGCGCGTCACGGAGCTGGGGCAGCAGCGAGAGCGGCTCTCCGGTGCCGGCCTTCAGGACGAGGGTCATGGCGTCCCGGGGATCCTGGCGGAGCGGCACGTAGAACTGAGGCTCCGGCGGTCGGCGCAGCCCGCTCCGTCGGACCGGGCCGACGACGCCCACGACGCGGCGCCACTCGTCGCCCACCGCCAGGATCTCCCGCCCGACCGCGTCGCCCTCCGGAAAGAAGCGGTCCGCGAAGGACCGGTCCACGATCACGACGGGCTCGTCGTCCGGGCCTTCTCCGGGGCGGAAGCCACGGCCGTCCAGGAGGGGGATCCCCACGGCGTCGAAGTAGCCAGCGCTGGCGGACTGATACCCGGCCACCAGGTCGTCCTCGTCCAGGCCCGGCGGAGGATCGCGGAGCTCGAAGGAGAAGATGACGTTGTTGCCGCCCAGCGGGAGCACGCTCACCACCCCGGCCGAGGTCACCCCGGGGAGGGCCGCCGTCCGATCGAGGAGGCGGGTATAGAAGCCCGCCACCTCCTCGTCGCCGGGGTAGCGCGCCTCGGTCAGGGGAACCCGGGCCGTGAGCACGCCCGCGGGCTCGAGGCCCGGGTCCACGGCCCGGAGGTTCCGAAAGCTCTCGACCAGGTGGCCGGCGCCCACGACCAGGATCACCGCCAGGGCCACCTGGACCACGACGAGACCGGTGCGGGAATCGAACCGGTCGGGTTCGCCGCTCCCAGCGGTGGCGACGAGCCCCTCCCTGGGGTCCGCGCGGGATTCCCGGAGCGCGGGTACGAGGCCCGCCACGAGGCCGCTGGCCAGGGTCACCAGAAGCCCGACGCCCAGGACCCGGCCGTCCAGGGCCACCCGGTCGAGCCGCGGCACGTCGGTCGGGGCCACGCTCAGGAGCACGTCCAGCCCGACCCAGGCCAGCGCCACCCCCAGCGCGCCGCCGAGAAGCGAGACCAGGAGGCTCTCGGTCAGGAGCTGGCGGAGGAGACGGCCCCGGCTCCCGCCCAGGGAGCGACGGATCGCCATCTCCCGGCGTCTCCGGGTGCCCCGGGCCAGCATGAGGCCCGAGACGTTCACGCAGACCACCAGGAGGACCAGGGCCACCGCCCCCAGGAGGATCAGGAGCGGGCCTCGGACGTCGCCGACGATCTCCTCCATCAGAGGCACCGCCGCGATCGTCGTCTCCCCGTTGGCGTCGGGATAATCCTCGGCGAGGGCCCGGCCGACGGCCTCCCGCTCGTCCCGGGCGGCTTCCGGCTCCACGCCCGGCGCCAGCCGTCCGACGACCATGAGCCAGCTCGTGCCTCGCTGCCGACGCCACTCCGCCGACTCCAGGTCCACCGGCACCCAGACGTCCCGTCCCGCGGGATGCGCCATCCCCGGCGGGAGGACGCCGACGATCCGGTGGGGAGCGCCCCCGAGCTCCAGGGTGCGGCCCAGGGCGTCGGGGGAGGCCCCGAGCTGGCGGCGCCAGAGGCCGTCGCTGATCACCGCCACCGGGGCCGCCGGGCTCGTCCCTTCCTCGGGGGTGAAGCCCCGGCCCAGGGCCATGGACACGCCCAGGACCTCGAAGTAGCCGGGCGTGACCGCCATGGCGTCGATCCGCTCCGGGCTTCCGCCGCCGGCCACGTTGAAGCCTTCGGGCGTGAAGGCCGCGATCCCGGAGTAGCTGTCCAGCCGCTCCCGCCAGTCCCGGAAGTTCGGAGCCGAGACCCAGCCCCTGCCGCCGGAGGGGGTGCCCTCCCAGAGCTGATGGATCCGCTCCGCCTCGGGAAACGGGAGGGGGCGCAGCAGCACCCCGTCCACCACGCTGTAGATCGCCGTGGTGGATCCGATTCCCACCGCCAGCGTCAGGAGCACCACCGCCGTGAAGCCCGGCCGCCGCAGGAGCGTCCTCGCCGCGAACCGCAGGTCCTGGATCACCGTCCCCATCGTCCCCTCCCGTCGTCGTCCGTGAATCTCCCGGTCCCGCGGCGTCGGCCCGGCCACACCGATCCGCTGCAGCCTCCAGCGCAGCGCCGGCCCCACGCTCCGGAGCACCTCGATTCGGTACCAGAGCCGGGCGGCCTCGCCGTCCCGGAGGCGTCGGCGATACTCCTCGGCCAGGTCACCCAGGACCGCCTCCCTGCCGGACGGCGGAAGGAGGAGGCCGAGAAGCCACCGGGCGAATCGCGGCGGCTCGCTCTCTCGGCCCGGGCCCTCCCTCACGGAGCCCCCGGGTCGGGCTCCAGCGACGCCGCCGCCCAGAGACGGTCCAGCATGGCCCGGGACTCCCGCAGGGCCTCGACGCCGGCGGGCTCCACCCGGAAGAGCTTCTTGGCCCGGCCGCCCCGCTCCGGCGTCGGCTCGCCGAGCTCGGTGGAGACCAGGCCCTTCGACTCGAGCCGGTCCAACGCCGAATAGACGGTGGGGACCGCCACGTCCCGGCCGGCGGTCTCCCGGAGCTCCTCCCGGACCCGCATCCCGTACGCGTCGTCGTCTTCCAGGGCCAGGATCGAGAGGAGCACGAGCTCCTCGAACTCGCCCAGATGGTCTCCACGGCCCATTCGCCCCCCCTGCTCCATCGGCTCTCTTTCACCCGCCGACTCTATTTAATCGACAAAAGCGATAAAAGCAAGACAAAAAAACGCCGGGCCCGGAAACGGACCCGGCTCCAGGGCTCAGGCGTCGGCCGGCGTCCCCTCGAGACGCCCCGCGGCCCGGAGGGCGCTCTCCACCCGGCCGCGTCCGGCGTCGTCCACCGGGCGGAGCGGCGGCCGCGGCTCGCCTCCCTCCATGCCCAGGAGATCCAGGCCCGCCTTCACGCCCGGCACGCCCAGGCCGGCCACGACCTCCTTGTGGACCGGGCCGACCCGCTCCTGGAGGCGCCCGGCCTCGCTGCTCCGCCCCTCGGCGAACGCCGCGACCAGCCGGGCGGCGTCGCCCGGGGTCAAATTGGCCACCCCCAGCACCCCGCCCACGGCGCCCAGCTCCAGGGAGGCGTAGAGGAGGGCGCCGTTGCCCACCAGGACCTGAAAGTCGTCGGCGCAGGCGGACACCAGGTCGGCCACCAGGTCCAGGTCGCCCCGGGAATCCTTGATGCCGATCACGTTCTCGTGGCGGGAGAGCTCGGCCACGAGGCCGGTGGGCCAGTCGAGGGTGCTGAAGCGGAGCGGGACCTGGTAGAGGATCAGGGGCGCCCCCGAGGCGTCCGCCACGGTCTCGAAGTGGCGCCGGAGGATCTCGGGGGTCATCGCCCCGCCGTAGAAGGACGGCGGCATGACGAGGACGGCGTCCGCGCCGGCCTCCACGGCGTCCTCCGTGAGCCGGAGGGTCTCCCTCGTGGACTCGGCTCCGGTCCCGGCCACCAGGATCCGGTCGTCGGGGACCACCTCCCGGACCGCCTCGACCAGCCGCCGACGCTCGACCCGGTCCAGGTAGACGGCCTCGCCGGTGGAGCCTGCGGTGACGATGCCCCGGACCGGCTCCTCGAGCCAGCGGCGGACGTTGGCCCGCATGGCCACCACGTCCAGGTCGCCGGTGACCGGGTCGAAGGGGGTGGTCGCCGGGATGTGGACGCCGCTCAGGTCCATGGGCGGCGCCTCAGCCGCTGCCGAAGAGGTGCGACATGTCGTCGGCGTTGCTGCCCTGCTCCACGCCGGTCTGCTTCGCGCCCTCGGAGAGCATGTTCATCTTCAGGTCGAAGTCGCTCGGGTTCGTGGCCGCGGCCTTGGCGACCTGGAACTCGACCTTCTCTTCCTCCACCAGCTCCATGAGGTGCTGGTCGAAGGACTG
>CAZMPV010000067.1:0-10876 GCA_964567985.1 uncultured Gemmatimonadaceae bacterium | reverse complement strand
CGAGCTCGTCGATCGGCTCGGTGGTGGAGGCGTCGTCGTAGCGCCGGGGCACGTGGTAGAGGAGGTCCCGGGCCGTGGCGATGCCGAGCCGGCCGAGCCACTCGGCCCGCTTCGGTCCCACGCCCTTGAGGAACTGCACCGGCTTGTCGAGCTGCGAGAAGCTCATTCCGGCTCCAGGGTCGCGTGGCCTCCCCGACCGGGCCGGAACGCCGCCGGGCGGCGTCCGGCGGGGGCCGTCGTCACCCCTCGAAGACCCCGGCGACGAAGGCCTCGGGGTCGAAGGCGTCCATGTCCTCCAGGCCCTCCCCGGTGCCGACCAGCTTCACCGGGATGCCGAACTCCTCCTGGAGGGCCACGACGATCCCGCCCCGCCCCGTGCTGTCCATCTTCGCCAGGACGATCCCGGTGGGCTCGACGGCGTCCTGGAAGGCCCGGGCCTGGGAGACGGCGTTCTGACCCACGGTGGCGTCCAGGACCAGGAGCGTCTCGTGGGGCGCGCCCTCGAGCTTCCGCCGGACGACCCGGTCCACCTTCTGGAGCTCCTCCATCAGGTTCCGGTGGGTGTGGAGCCGGCCGGCGGTGTCGATCAGCACGAAGTCCACGTCCCGGGCCAGGGCGGCCTCGATGGCGTCGTAGGCCACCGCCGCCGAGTCTCCGCCGGGGCTGCCTCCCACGAAGTCCGCCCCGACCCGCTCGGCCCAGGCCTCGAGCTGCTCGACGGCGCCGGCCCGGTAGGTGTCGGCGGCGGCCAGGAGGACGCTCTTCCCCTCCTCCTGGAGGGCGTGGGCGAGCTTCGCGATCGAGGTCGTCTTCCCCACCCCGTTCACGCCCACGACCAGGTAGACCGTCGGCCCGGCCTCGGCCTCGGCGAGCTCGGCGCCGGCCGACGGCGCCAGGATCTCGCCGATCTCCCCGGTGAGGGCCGCCCGGAGCTCCTCCCCGCCCCGGACCGATCCGCGGCGGGCCTGGCTCTCGACTTCGTCGACCAGCCGCAGCGTCGCCTGGACGCCGAAGTCGGCGGCCAGCAGCCGCTCCTCGAGGGACTCCAGGGAGTCGTGGTCCATGCCCCCGGCGAGGACCCGGACGTCGGTGAGGGCCAGGTCCACGGCCTTCTGCCAGAGGGACTTCTTCTTCTCGGTCTTCTTTCGGAAGAGGCGCATGCGCTTCGATCGGGTGGTGAAGTCCGGTGCGACGGGCCACCCCGTCGGCCGGGACGAGACGATCGCGGCGGTCCGCTACCGTAACCCCTGGCGCCGCCGTCCGATCCATTCGGCGCCGAGCAGGGCGAGGAGGACGAGGTACGGGGCCGGGTGGGTCCGGAGGGGCCGCCCCCCCCGGTCGCCCGCTCCCGTGCTCCCCTCCCCTCCCGACCCGGCGATCCCGGCGGCCGCCGCCATGGGCCGCCTCAGGAGCTCGTCGGAGTACGGGGACACGTCCAGCCCGCCCGCGCCGCGCCCGTCGGCGAGACCCGGGGCCGACGCCTCCCACTCGTAGCTGCCCGGCGGCAGCGCCGGGGTCCGGAGGGTCGGGCCGGAGACGGCGGCGATCGTCGTGTCGGTCAGCGCGCTGTCGGCCCGGCTCACCCGGAGCCGGAGGCTGTCCCCGGCCAGGCCACGAACGCTCCATTCCAGCGGCCGTCCCCGTCGGGCCGGGTCCCGGACGGGCGCGATCCGGGGACCGCCGGCCCCGGGATCGGCAGCCAGGAGCCAGCCCGCGACCCCCGCCCACAGGCGCCGGTAGGCCTCCCGGGCCGCCCCTTCCCGGGACGCCCAGCGCCAGAAGCCCGCGGCGAGGACCAGAGCCCGCCGGGAGCCCTCCGACTCCTCCAGGACCAGGGCCGCCTCGGCCGGCCCGGCCCGGCCCCGCTGGACCCGGAGGGGAACGCGTCCCTCCTCCAGATAGGGGAGCACCGCCGTCAGGGGCGGGAGCGCGTCGAGGGCGGCGGCGGCCAGGTCGCCGGCCAGGGGCGACGGAGGCAGCTCCGAACTCGGGTACCACTCCCCCGTCCGGGCCGAAGCCACCGACGCGCCCACCGTCCGGGCGCCGGCGGCGTCGGCGGCGAAGGCCAGGGTCCGCCCCGAGCTCTCCAGGGCGTCCTGGATCCACGCCGGGGCCCCGGCGTGCACGCCGTGCAGGACCAGGAGACCGCTCTCCCCGATGCGGGCCCGGACCCGGTCGTCGTCCACGGTCCCCCCCTCCCGCTCCTCCTCCCGGCCCATGGGAAGCCACCGCCCCCCGGAGAGCGCCAGGTACCCCCTCACGTCCAGGCCCGTGACCTGCTCCAGGACCGGCAGCAGGAAGCGGGGCTCCCAGTCGGGCCGGAAGGAGAGGAGGAGGATCTCCGCGCGGTCCGGATCCACGTCCAGGACACGGACCCGGATGTCGTCCTCGGGAAAGCCGTCGCCGGGCAGGTCGGCGCTCACCCGGATCCGGTAGCGTCCGCCTTCCTCGGGCACCGGCACCTCCAGCGCGTGGCGCTCCGGCCGCCCGGCTTCGGGCAGGGAGACGCGGCGCAGTGCCAGCAGATCCCCTTCGTCGCCCCGGATCGCCAGCTCCACCGAGTCTCCGGCCGCGCCTCCTTCTCCGTGGAGGAGGACTTCGACGTCCGTCGTCCCGCCGGGCTCCGGCGCCGCCTGCACCCGGACCTCGCCCAGGCCCGCGTTGCGGATCGGCCGTCCCACGTCTTCGAAGCGCACCGAGAGACCGAGCTCCTCCACGCTCCGGGCCGCGCTCACCGGGTCGTCCAGCCGCAGGTCCGAGAGGACGAGCACCTCGGTCGCGCCCAGGGCTGCCGCCCGCTCGAGGGCGGGAGTCAGGAGGCTCGCCTCGTCGGCGGGCCCGCCCTCCACGCCGTCCCCGGCGCCGACGGCGCGCACCCCGGCGCCGAAGAGGAGGACCGGGGTGCCGCTCCCCGGGTCCTCCGGGAGCCCGGAGAGGGCCGCCTCCCACGAGGTCGCCCCCGCCGAGTCCCGGGCCGCCATGCTCAGGGAGGCGTCCAGGAGCACCACCCGCTCGACCCCCGGCCCTCCGCCCCCGCTCCACGGCAGGCTCGGGTTCCAGAGCAGGAGGACCAGGAGCGCCAGGAGGGCCGCCCGGAGGCCCGCCAGGAGGCCCCGGGCCGGGACGGCGGGCTCACGCCACAGGTAGACCCAGAGCCCGAAGGCGACCGCGGCGAGGATCCCCCCACCGAGGAGGAGGACCGACGTCACCCGTCCTCCTCAATCGAAAGGCCCGCCGGGGGCGGGCCGATGGGCATCCGGGACGGGCGCCGGGAGGGGGGTCACTCCCCCTCTCCGGCAGGCGGGCCGTCGGAGGACGACGCTGCGCCGGGAACGTCGGCGATCCGGACGGCGTCCGGGTCCGGAAGCCGCTCCAGGAGGCTCCGGGCCTCGGCGAGCTGGGCCGACCAGGCCTCCTCCTGATCCGCGGGAACCGGGTCGCCGGGCGGAAGCTCGATGGCCATGGGGTCCACCGGCCGGCCCGCCCGGTGCATCTCGTAGTGGAGGTGCGGCCCCGTGGCGAGGCCGGTGGCCCCGACGTAGCCGATCGTCTCTCCCTGTCGCACCCGGGCTCCCGGCCGGACGCCGGACGCGACCCCGCTCATGTGTCCGTAGCGGGTCCGGAAGCCGTTGGGGTGGCGAAGGACGACGGCGATTCCCAGACCCCCCTTCCGGCCGGCGTGCTCGACGACGCCGTTGCCGGTGGCCATGATCGGCGTCCCCCGGTCCGCGGCGTAGTCCACGCCCCGGTGCGCCCGCCACCGCTCGAGGATCGGATGGTAGCGGCCCGAGCTGAAGCGGGACGAGATCCGGCGGAATTCCAGCGGCTTGCGCAGGAAGGCCCGGCGCACCGACTGACCCTGGAGGTCGTAGTACGTCCCGTCGCCGTCCTGGTTCGGATCGAACCAGACGGCGGTGTGGGTCTCTCCCTGGTTCACGAGCTCGGCTGTGACGATGTGCCCCGAGCGCATCGAGCCGTCGGGCCGCACCCGGCGCACGAAGACGAAGCGGAAGGCGTCGCCCGCCCGGATCTGCCGGGAGAAGTCCACCTGCCACTGGAAGACCTGGTCCAGGCTGTGGAGGATCTGGGCCCGGTCGTTCACCGGGACGTCGTCCAGGGCCGGGTGCGAGAGGACGGCGTTCCAGAGCACGTCGTCGATCCGGCCCGCGGCGAAGACGGTGTCGGTCCAGACCGGCGTCTCGACCACGTCGGTCCGCCACCCGATCTCGTCCCGGGTCAGTCGGAGCGTCTCGTCCGGGTTCAGGGCCACGTCGATCCCACGGAGCCAGCCGTCGTCGCCCCGGCGCCGGAGGGTGACCTCCGTGCCGGTCCGGAGGCGGCGGGGATTCGCCTTCTCCCGGAACGCCAGGAGGAGCCGCCGCTGCTCGTTGCCGTCCAGCCGGGCGCGGTTCCAGAGGAGATTCCCGAAGGTCTGACCCCGTCCGAGCTCCACGACCTCCACCTTCTCCGCGGGCTCGGCGTAGACGGGCTCGATGAGCCCGACGTCGTGCTCGGTCGCTGCGGAGGACCAGGCGAAGCCGAGCCCGAGGGCCGCGAGGGCCCCGAGGAGGAGGTAGGTCCTGGGCAAGAGATCGGGCGTCATGAAGCTCCGGGTTCCGTGACGGGCTCCCCCGGCCGGGTCGATGCCCGGTCGGAAGGATTCGGACGTGGGTGCTCGCCGCCTTCCTACACGCCGCGGCCCCATATGGTCACGGTGCACCGTCCCGGAAGCGGTGGCAAGGCCCGAACGATCGCCCCGCTGCCGCACCCGCCGGTGCGTCCGGGCCCGCTCCGAGCCCCGCCCACCTTTCCGATCGGACTGCTAGTCCATCTGCCGCCGGATGAAGGTCGGGATGTCGAGCTCGCCGATCTGGTCCCTGCTCACCACCCGCTCGGGGTAGCGGCTCGTCGGCACCACGTCGTCGCCTCCGCCGGCGGCGGCCCGCTTCTGCCGGGGCTCGGAGCGCTCCCGGGCCTGCTGGCCGGAGCGGCTCTGGCCCTCGCCGGACGGGCCGGAGCGGCTTCGCCGGGCGCCGAAGTCCGGCCGGATGACGCTCTCGTCCTCGCTCTCCTCGCTGTCGAAGCCGGTGGCGATGACGGTCACCCGGACCTGGCCCTCCAGGCTGGGGTCATGAACCGCCCCGAAGATGATCTCGGCCTCGTCTCCGGCCTCCTCCTGGATGAGGGTGGAGATCTGGGTCACCTCGTCGATGGCCAGATCCATGCCGCCGGTGATGTTGATGAGAACCCCCTGGGCCCCGTGGATCGAGACGTTGTCCAGGAGTGGCGACGAAACGGCTTCCTGGGCGGCCTCCTGGGCCCGGTTGTCGCCCTCGCCGCGGCCCGAGCCCATGAGCGCCGGTCCCCGGGACGACATGGTGGTCCGCACGTCGGCGAAGTCCACGTTCACCTCGCCGCTGACGCGGATCAGGTCGCTGATGCCCTGGGTGGCGTGGAGGAGGACCTCGTCGGCCTTCTTCAGGGCGTCCTTGAAGGAGGTGCCCTTCGGCACGACCGAGAGGATCCGGTCGTTCGGCACTACGATCATCGTATCCACCGAGCGCCGGAGCTCGGCCAGGCCCTGGTCCGCCTGCCGGGCCCGCTTCTTCCCCTCGAAGGAGAAGGGCCGGGTCACGATCCCGATGGTCAGGGCACCCAGCTCCCGGGCGATGTCGCCGATGATCGGCGCCGCGCCGGTCCCGGTGCCGCCGCCCATCCCGGCGGTGACGAAGACCAGGTCGGCGCCTTTGAGGGCCGAGCGGACCTCCTCCTCGCTCTCGGCGATCGCCTGGCGCCCGATCTCGGGCCGGGCGCCGGCGCCCAGGCCCCGGGTCAGCTTCTTCCCGAGCTGGATCGTGACCTGGGAGCGGGAGTTCTTGAGGGCCTGGGCGTCGGTGTTGGCCGAGATGAACTCGACCCCCTCCAGGTCCTCGTCGATCATCCGGTTCACGGCGTTGCCGCCGGCGCCCCCGACGCCGATCACCTTCATCCGGGCGTTCCGGACGGGGGTCTCTTCGAATTCGAAGATCATCATAATCTCCTCCGCAGCGAGGATTGAACGAGCACGAGCGAATCCATCAGAAAAACTCCTTCAGCCAGGCCGTGGCCTTGGCGACCAGCCCCGACGCCAGGGTCGACGCCCCCTCTCCGGTCTCGGAGAAGCGGTCGCCCCCGTAGAGCACGAGGCCGGCGGCGGCGGCGAACTTGGGCCGCCCCACCGAGTCGGCGAGCCCGGTCAGGCCCTCTCCGGGCACGCCCATGCGCACCGGCGCAGCGAACGACTGCTGGGCCAGCTCCACGGTTCCGTGGAGGGTGGCGCCGCCGCCGGTCAGGACGATGCCGGCCCCGAGGCTGTCCAGGAGCCCCTGGGCCTCCAGGTCCTCCTGGACGAGGCCGAACATCTCGTCGAGGCGCTGCTCGACGATGTGGGCGATGAGCTCCCGGGCCACGTGGCGCTTCTGGCCCGGGCCGGGCCCCGGTAGCTCCACCGTCTCCTGGGGATCGACGAGCTGGGCGTAGGCTACGCCGTGGTGCTCCTTCGCCTGCCGGGCCTCGGCGAACGGGATCGAGAGCCCCTTCACCAGGTCGTTGGTCACCGTGACCCCCCCGAAGGGGAAGATGCCAACGTGACGGATCTTGCCCTCGTAATAGACGGCGACGTCGGTGGTGGCACCGCCGAGCTCGACCATGGCCGCCCCCACCTCCTTCTCGTCCTCGGTCAGCACGGACCGGGCCGAGGCCAGGGGCTCCAGGACCAGCTCGTGGACCCGGTAGCCGGCCCGGGCCACCGCCTTGCGGATGTTCTCGGCGGGGGACGACGAGCAGGTCACCAGGTAGACGTCGGACTCCAGGCGGGTGCCGGTCATGCCCAGGGGGTCCTTGATCCCCCCCTGGTGGTCTACCGTGTACTCCTGGGGAATCGCGTGGAGGAGCTCCCGGTCGGGCGGCAGCGCCACGGTCCGGGCCACCTCGTGGACCCGGTCCAGGTCCCCGGCCATGATCTCCTCGCCGCTCACCGCCACCACCCCGATCGAGCTCCGGGCCTCGATGTGCTCCCCGGAGATGCCGGTGTAGAGCCGGTCCACGGTCACGCCGGACATGAGCTCCGCTTCCTTCATCGCCTTCCGGATCGAGTCGGTGGTCTCCTCGATGTTCGTGACCACCTCCCGGCGCATCCCGGAGGTCCGGGCCTGGCCTACGCCCAGGATCTTGAGCTCCGGGCGGCGATGGACGTCACCGGTGACCTCCGCGATGACCGCGCAGGTCTTCGTCGTGCCGATGTCGAGTCCGGCGATGAGGTTGGCGCGCATTCGCTACGACCCTTTGCCTGATGCGACGTGGACGACGACCTGGTCCTCGAAGCGGAGGTCCACCGAGCGGGGGGCGTCGGGACCGATCCGTCCCATGGCGTCCGAGAGGGCCTGGAGCCCTTCCCGGAGCCGCCGGGTAGTCAGGGGCGCCTCGAAGCGGACCCGCACCCGGGGCTCGGCGAGCTCCACCACCACGTGTCCCCTCCCCGCCAGGGCGACCTCGGAGATCCGGGCCGCGAACCCGGGATCCACCGAGCGGAGCCGGCCCAGCTCCCGGGCGAGGCTCCGGACCTCGTCCGGCGTCAGAGCGCGGCCTCCGGTCCCGTACCAGCGGGGCCGGATCAGGGGAAGGTCCAGGCGGAAGGCCGCCGGATCCAGGGGGAGGATCCGCCCGGAGGCGTCCACGGGCTCCAGGGTCGGGGTCGGCACCAGAGCCACGGGCTCGACCTCCTCCACCCGGAGGACCAGGGTCGCCGGAAGGTCCCGCTCGATGCGGACGTCCCGGATCAGCGGATGTCCGCGGAGGCGCTCCTCCCAGGCGCCCGGATCGTCCCAGACGCTGGCGTCGGGTGGGACGTCGGCGGTCCGCACGACCTCGTCCAGGGAGAGGAAGCGGGCCCCCTCCAGCGTGTAGTCCCGGACCCGGAAGGCCTCGACCTCGGCCAGAGCCTCGGGCACCCGGGACGCGCCGGCCGCCAGGGCCGCGGCCAGGGTCAGGATCAGGGCGAAGCGGAGTCCCTTACGCACCGGTTCCCTCCTCCTTCAGCGCGTCCAGGATCCGGGGGCCGAGCTCCTCGACCGAGCCGGCGCCCATTGTCAGGACCACGTCGCCGGGCCGGAGCTCCGGGAGCAGGTCCCGCTCCAGTCCGTCGAGCTCCGGGTGATACTCCACCGGGACCGACGCCGCCCTGGCGGCGTCCGCCACCAGGCGTCCAGTCACCCCGGGAATCGGCTCCTCCCGGGCCGGATAGACATCGGTGATCCAGACCAGATCCGCCTCGGCCAGGGCCACGCCGAACTCCTCGGCGAAGTCCCGGGTCCGGGTGTAGAGGTGGGGCTGGAAGACCACCACGATCCGTGCGTCCGGGTAGGCCGTCCGGGCCGCCCGGACCGTCGCCCGCACCTCGGTCGGATGGTGGGCGTAGTCGTCCACGACGGCCACGTCGGCGGCCCGACCCAGGGGCTGGAAGCGGCGCCCCACCCCCCGGTAGCGGGCCAGGCCCTCGCGGATCGCGTCCCACTCCACCCCCAGGTGCCGGGCCACCCCGGCGGCCGCCAGGGCGTTCCTGACGTGGTGGACGCCGGGAACCCGGATGCGGGCCTCCCCCCGACTCCTCCCCTCCTCCACGACCTGGAAGCGGCTCTCGGCTCCCGAGAAGCGCACGTCCACGGCCCGGAGCTGGAGGCCGGGGTTCAGGCCGTAGGCGTACGCGTTCCGGCCGAGCTCCGGCAGGAGGCGCGACGCCTCGCCGTCGTCGCCGCACGCCACGACTCTGCCGCTCCCCGGAACGCCGTCCAGGAAGACCCGGAAGGCCTCCCGGATCCCGTCCAGCGAGCCGTAGACGTCCAGATGGTCGGCCTCGACGTTGGTCACCACCGCGACGTCCGGCTCGAGGGCGTGGAAGGAGCGGTCGTACTCGTCGGCCTCGACGACGAAGAGGTCGTCGGCGCCGAAGCGGAGGTTGCCGTTCCACTCGGCGACCCGCCCGCCGACGAAGCCGGTCGGATCCCGGCCGGCGGCGGCCAGGACCTCGGTGGTCATGGCGGTGGTGGAGGTCTTTCCGTGGGTTCCGGCCACGGCCACCACTGTGCCCTCGTTCACCCAGCCACCCAGGGCCCGGGCCCGTTTCAGGATCGGGACGCCCCGCTCCCGGGCGGCCCGGAGCTCGGGGTGGTCGTCGGGGACGGCGGAGGAGACGACCACACCCGCCATCTCCTCCATGTGGGAGGGATCGTGCCCTTCGTCGATCCGCACGCCCAGCGCCTCCAGTGACTCGGTGCTCCGGCCCGGATCCAGGTCGCAGCCGCTGACCTCCCCACCGCTTCGGGCCACCAGCTCGGCCAGGGCGCACATCCCCGCGCCGGCGACGCCCATGAAGTGGATCGGACCCCGCCGGGCCAGCTCCCGGAGGCTCGTCTCGCTCATCGCTCCCCCTCCCCGGAGCGCCGTTCCGGCTCCGGGAGGTAGGCCGCAACGGCCCGGGCGATCTCGTCGGCGGCCCGGGGGCGTCCCCGGGCGGCGGCGGCCCGGGCCATCTCCGCCAGACGGTCGGGGGCGTCCATCAGCTCCGCCAGGCGCCGGGCCAGTTCGGCCGGCTCGAGCCCTTCCTCCGGCAGGTGCAGGGCCGCCCCGGCGGCGTCCAGGGCCCGGGCGTTCGACGCCTGGTGCCCCGCCGCCGAGGTCGGCAGGGGGATCAGGATCGCGGGGAGCCCACGGGCCAGGAACTCCGAGGTCGCCATGGCCCCGGCCCGGCTCACGGCCAGGTCGGCGGCAACCAGGGCCGCCGGCATCTCGTCGATGTAGTCCGTCAGCCGGAGCCACGCCGGCTCCCGGCCCTCGAGGGCGTCCTTCACGTCGGCCAGGTGGGTGGGCCCCGTGGCCCAGAGGAGGTGGGTCCCCTCCGGCCAGACGAAGGCGCCCGCGGCCACGCCCCGGACCACGCCGACCAGGGCCTCGTTGAGCGCCGCCGATCCCTGACTCCCGCCCACGGCCAGGACTATCCGCCCGTCGGCCGGGAGGTCGAAGCGGCGTCGGGCCGCGGCCCGGTCCGTCTCCGCCGAGGGGCGAACGGGATTCCCGCTCACCCGTGCCCGCTCCCGGGCGGCCCCGGGCAACCGCTCCCGGGCCTCCGGGAAGGCGAGGTGGACCTCCCGGGCCCACCGGCTGAGCGTCCGGGTCACCAGGCCGGGCACGGCGTTCTGCTCCTGGAGCACCAGAGGCACCCCGAGGAGCGCCGCGGCGGCACCCGCGGGGCCGCCGGCGTAGCCGCCGGTCACCACGACCACCTCCGGCCGCACGGTCCGGAGGAACCCGACCGCCCGGCCCAGAGAGCGCGCCAGGTCGGGGAGCACCCGGAGATGCCGCCAGAGAGGGGCCCCCCGACGAAAGCCCCGGACGGGCAGGAGCAGGTGCTCCTCGTCCCGGTCCGGGAGGACCCGGGCTTCGAGGCCCCGGCGAGCTCCGACGAAGACCACCCGCACGTCCGGCCGCAGGCGCCGGAGGGCGTCGGCCACGGCCAGGGCCGGATAGAGGTGCCCCCCGGTGCCGCCGCCGGAGAAGACCGCCACCGGACGTCCGTCGCCGCCTCCCGTCGCCCCCGGCCCCTCATGCACCGCTCACCCGGCTTCCGGGGGCCTCGCGGGCCACGGACATGACGATCCCCAGGGCGACCAGGGAGACGAAGAGGTTCGAGCGCCCGTAGGAGATCAGCGGAAGCGCCAGGCCGGTGGGCGGCACGAGCCCCAGGCTCACCGCCATGTGGAGCACGGCCTGGAGGGCGATCAGGTTCGTGAAGCCGATGACCAGGAGCTGGCCGAAGAGGTCCGGCGCCCGCCGGGCGATCCGG
>CAZMPV010000066.1:0-10880 GCA_964567985.1 uncultured Gemmatimonadaceae bacterium | reverse complement strand
TCCCGGGCGGTCCGATGGCGAGGACCGAGTCCTGGGCCGGACGGGCCCGGACCAGCTCCGGAGCGCCCAGGACCTCGACCGGCACCGACACCGTATCGCCGGGCGCCGGCCGGGAGGCGCCGGCCGCGACCTCGACCCTCAGCGTGTTCGAGTCCACCCGATCCACCCGGCTTCGGGCGCCGGAGAGGACGACCTCCACGCCCGCCGGATCGAGCTGGACGCCCTCCCAGCCCTGGGGCGGCACCACCGGGACCCCGGGAACCGTCTGCTCGACCTGATCCTCGACCTCCACCTCGACCTCGACGGCTCCCGGCGAAATGACGGTGCCCGAGAGCCCGGTCGTGTCCACCGCGAGCCGATGGACGCCCGAGCTCTCGATGCTCCCCAGGTCGAGGGGCATCAGGGGCACCGAGTCCAGGGCCTGGACCCGGCTCGCCGGCCCGCTCACCCGGGCGAAGTCGGGCTCGGCCGTGAGGGGCGCCGCGAGCGCCATCTCCCGGGGCAGGCTGCCCACGACCCGGAGCCGCAGGGGCACGGCCGCCTGGGTGATCGGCTCGAAGGAGAGCTGGACGGTGCTCGGATCGACGTCCTCGACCGCCACCCCGGGGCGGTTCGGAAGTCGGACCCACTCCGGACGGATCAGGACCGCCGTGTCTCCGGAGCTGACCTCGTCCACCGGGACCATGACCGTGGGCCGATCGATCCGGAGGGAGAAGAGCGCCCGGGCCGGGCCGCTGAACTCCACCGCCACCGTCGCCGGATCCGGGTCCGAGGCGACCGCCCACTGGGGATCGTTGAGCTGGACCCGGACGGGAACGCTTTCGACCCGCTGCCGGTCCATGGCCTCGATCCGGAGCGAGGTCCAGAGGAGGATCGCCAGGCTCAGCGCCGCGAGCTTGAGCTTCCAGTTCCGGGTGAGGATGGCCGGGAGAAAGCGCACGTCACATGTCCAGGAGCCGCTCGATCAGGCGTCGGTTCTGGGGCGCGTCCCAGTCGGTGGCACCCGTGACTTTCTTGTAGATGACCCCGTCCTTGCCGATGACGAACGACTCGGGCACCCCGGTCATCTGGTAGGTCTCCTGGATGCGCCCGCTGGGATCGTGGAGGATCTGGAAGGTGAGATCGTACTTCTCGGCGAACGCCTCCAGGTCGCCGCCCGGCCGCCCGAAATCGTCCCGCTTGCCGGCCGGCGCGTCGATGCTCACCGCCACCACTTCGAAGTCCCGATCCCGGTAGCGCTCGTAGACGCGCTGCATGGAGGGCATCTCCTCCCTGCAGGGGAAGCACCACGTCGCCCAGATGTTGAGCAGCACCACGTTCCCCTCGTAGGCACCCAGGCCCACGGTGTCACCCTCCAGGGTCGTCGCCGCGAACTCCGGCGCCTCGGATCCGGGGCCGACCGGGGTGAAGCTGTCCCGGTTGACCCAGGCGAGCCCGACCACCAGCACGAGGGCCAAGCCGGCGAAGACGTATGGGAGACGCGAGGATCTGGAGCTCATCGGAGCGGCGCTGGAAAGGAAGGCGAGATGCCCTGAATGTCGCGGATTTCTACGGGTTCCGTAAGGGGATTGTTCCCCGGGGGGCCCGCGGGCGAAAGGCCGTCCCGGATCGGCGACATCAGCGGCGTCCCACGACGATCCGCACCGCCGAGCCCCGCTCCACCATGGTGCCGGCCGGGGGGTCCTGCTCCACCACGACGCCCCGGGCCAGCCCGAACTGGAACCGGGTGCCGACCTCCCCGACGACCAGGCCCAGGGAATCCAGGGCGCTGATCGCCCGGTCCTGAGGCATTCCCAGGAGGACCGGCATCTGGACGGTGGGCGGCCCGAGGCTCACCTCGAGCCGAACCTCGCCGGGCAGCGTCAGGGAGGTTCCCGGCTCGGGCTCGATCGAGAGGACCGCGCCCCGGGGCCGCGGAGAGTCCACGCTGTCCACCGCCACCGCGAAGCCCGTCGCGGAGAGGACCGCAAGCGCCCGCTCGGCCGGCACCCGGGAGACGTCGGGAACCGGGCGGTGCTCGGGGCCCATGCTGAGGGTCAGCATCACGGTGTCGCCCGGCACGGCCCCCTGGCCCGGAAGGGGACTCTGGCCGACCACGGTTCCGGCGGGCCGGGTCGGGTGGCGCAGGGAATCCACCGGGCCCAGGACCAACCCCGAGGAGCGCACCTCCCGGACGGCTTCCTCCCGGGTCACGCCCCGGAGGTCCGGGAGCTCGACGAGGTCCCCCGGGGGCTCGGGCGCCGGGAAGAGGAGCTCGGTGGCCACCAGGTAGCCGCCCCCGAAGCCCACGGCGGCCACCGCCAGGCCCAGGAGCGTCTGCCGAAAGATCCGTGCCGGCCCCTGGCGGGCCCGATCGCGCCTCCGCCGGAGGGAGCGCCCGAGCTTCACGCAGTCCTCCGGATGCGGGCGGCGAAGGCCCCGTCGAAGCCGGTCTCCTGGGGGGTCACCCGCAGGCACCCGTCCGCGTCCAGGAGGTCCGCCGGAGCCCCACGGCCCGGATCGAGGCGGAAGTCCGGGAAGTCGTCCAGAAAGGCGCGCACCTGCTCTTCGTTCTCCTCGGGCTCGAGGGTACAAGTGGAGTAGACGAGAAGTCCTCCGGGGGCGACCACCTCGGCGGCCCCTTCGAGGAGCCTCCGCTGCAGCCTCGCCAGGGCGCCGACGTCGTCAGGCTCGAGGCGCCAGCGTGCGTCGGGACGCGCCTGCAACGTCCCGGTGCCCGTGCACGGCACGTCCAGGAGGACCATGTCGGCCTCCCGGAGCGGGGGTGCCTCGGCCCGGGCGACGACGACCCCCACGGAGCCGAGAGCTCCGGCCAGACGCGCCCGGTTCTCCTGGAGGCGCCGGAGCCGCTCCCGGGACGGATCTGCGGCCAGAAGATAGGCGGCCCCGGGAGCCAGGGCGAGGCCCTTTCCACCGGGTGCCGCGCAGAGGTCGGCCACGAGCGAGCCTGGTTCCGGGGCGGCGTACGCCACGACCAGGGCCGCGCCGGGCCCCTGCACGAGCGCCGGGACCCGCCGGAGAGCTGTTGCAGGATCCGTGCCTCTTCCCAGACGGAGGCAGCCCGTCTCCCGACCCACGGCCTCGGCCTCCAGGCCGGCCTCCGCCAGCAGCTCCGCGGCCCGCTCCGGGGTCGAGTCCACCGGACGGATCGTGAGCCGGGGGACGGCGTTGTCGTGGTCCACGAGCCGACGCACGTCGTCGGCGGTCCAGCGCTGGAGCCAGCGATCGACGAGCCAGCGGGGGTGGGAGCCCCAGGTGGAGAGGAATCCCCCGGGGTCGTCCTCCGGGTCCGGAAAGAGGGCGGGGTCCTCGCCGGCCCGCTCGACGGAGCGGAGCACGCCGTTGGCGAGGCGGGCCGCGCCCTCTCCGGCGGCGTCCCGGACGTGCTCCACCGTCTGGGAGACGGCTGCGTAGGCCGGGACTCCGTCCATGTGGAAGAGCTGGTACGCGCCCATCCGGAGAAGATCCAGGAGGAGAGGGGAGACGCTCTCCACGCCCTGATGCAGATGGTGATCCAGAATGTGGTCGAGCCGTCCCCGCAGACGCACCACCCCGTAGGTGAGCTCGTGGACCCAGCTCCGCTCCTCGGGAGCCACCCGCTCCAGGGTCCGGTCCAGGGCGCGATCGAGGAGGGCGCCCTGGTCCACCTCCCGGAGGATCTCCAGGGCCGCCCGCCGGCCCGGGCTGACTCCGGTCACGGAGCGCGGAGGAGGGGTCGGATGGAGACGGCGTCGCTCCGGCGCGGTCCTGCGGGGTTCCGGATCAGTCCAGCATCCCCCGGGTGGGGGACGAGGGGACGGCGATCTCCCGGGAGGACATGCGACCGGCCAGGTGGGCCAGCCGGCCCGCCCGGACCGCCAGGCGCATGGCCTCGGCCATGGCCACCGGGTCGTCGGCCTTCGCGATCGCCGTGTTCATGAGCACCCCGTCCACGCCCTGCTCCATCGTCACCGCCGCGTCGGATGCCGTGCCCACGCCGGCGTCGACGATGACCGGCACCTCGCAGCGGCGCTTGATCTCCCGGATGAAGTAGGGGTTCACCACGCCCATGCCGCTCCCGATGGGGCTGGCCAGCGGCATGACCGACACGACCCCCAGCTCCTCGAGCTTCAGGGCGGTCACCAGGTCGTCGTTGGTGTACGCCATCACCTTGAAGCCCTCGTCGACCAGGGTCTCTGCGGCCTTCAGCGTCTCGGCCACGTCGGGCAGCAGCGTCTCGTCGTCGCCGATGACCTCGAGCTTCAGCCACTCGCCGAAGCCCGCGGCCCGGGCCAGCTTCGCGTAGCGGATCGCCTCGTCGGCGGTGTGGCAGCCGGCGGTGTTGGGAAGGAGCAGGTGCTCCTCGGGATCCAGGTGGTGGAGGATCCCCTCCTCGGCGCTCCGGTCCAGGTCCACCCGACGCACGGCGACGGTGACCATGGAGGCCCCGCTGGCCCGGATCGCCTCCACCATCGTCTCGTTGTCGCTGTACTTCCCCGTTCCGACGATGAGGCGGGACCGAAACTCCGTGTCGGCGATCCTCAGCGGCTCGTCCGGCGGGGCCGTGTCCCGGGTGGCCTGCTCGCTTCCCATATCGTCTCTCCCGATTCCGGCGTCGTCGCTCTCGTTCTCCGGGCTCAGCCGCCGCCCACGAAGTGGACCAGCTCGAGGCGGTCCTCCGCTTCCACGGCCACCTCGTCGTAGCGCTCCCGCTCCAGGATCTCGCGGTTCCGCTCCACGACGACCATCTCCGGCTTCAGCTCCAGGTGCTCCAGGAGCTCCCGGACCGTGAGGCCGGCGGGGACGTCACGGTCCTCGCCGTTCAGGTGGACTCGAATGCGTTCCGTGGTGGTCTCGCTCATGGATCTCGTAGGGTCGGAGCCGGCTCCGTCTCAGTGGCGGTCGAGCGCCTGCAGATAGCCGCGCACGGCCCGGGCGGGATCGTCCGCGTCCCAGATGCCGCTCAGCACGGCGACCCCCCGTCCTCCGGCGGCCCGGACCTCCCGGACCCGCTCCGGGGTGATCCCGCCGATCCCCACCAGCGGGGCGTCCGCGTGCGCGCTCAGCGCCGCGATCCGCTCGGGGCCCGCGGCGGCCCGCTCGGGATGGGAGGCCGAGGGATAGATCGTACCCACGAAGAGGTAGTCCGCTCCACGTCCCGCCGCCGCCGCTTCGGCGCCCTCTCCGTGGACCGACCGGCCGACCAGGGTCCCGGAGCCGAGCACCTCCCGGGCCGCCCGGACCGGGAGGGAGCGCTCCCCCAGATGCACGCCCGGAAGCTCGAGCACCAGAGCCACGTCCACCCGGTCGTTGGCGATCAGCAGCCCGCCGCTCGCCGCCGCGGCGGGCCGGAGGGCCCGGGTCAGGCGGTAGAGGTCGGCGCCGGAGGTTCGGGGTCCCCGGACGTGGAGCGCGAGCTCGCTGCCACCGGCTTCCAGCACGGCCTGAGCCCGGAGCCGGACGTCGGGTCGGGCGAGGACGTCGTCGTCGGTGACCACGTGGAGGGGCGGAACGCCGACGGCGGTCACTGGAAGCGCTGGCCCACCTCGGCGCCCCGTCCCCGGAGCCAGTCGCCGGCGTCCATGCGCCGCTTCCCGGCGGGCTGGACCTCGTCGATCCCCACCGAGCCCGAGACCACCGCCACCACGAGTCCCTCGTCCGGGTCGGCCCCGACGATCGTGCCCGGCGCCACCTCGTATTCGCGGTCCGGGAAGGGCTCGGGCCGGAAGAGCTTGACCGGCTCGCCCTCCAGCTCGGTCCACGCCCCCGGGATCCGGTCCATCGCCCGGATCCAGTCCGCCACCGGGCGGGCCGCGATGTCCCAGTCCACCCGGGCCGTCTCACGGTCGACCTTGGGCGCGTACGTCGCCCGGTCGTGGTCCTGCTCCCGCTCCTCCAGGGCGTCGGCCTCCATGAGGGCCAACGCTTCGACCAGGGCCTCGGCTCCGAGCTGGGAGAGCCGCGCCGTGAGCTCGCTGGCCGACTCACGGGGCCCGATCGGCTCCTCGACCTGGTGGAGGATCGGTCCGGCGTCCATCTCCTCGACCATGCGCATGATCGTCACCCCGGTGGTCTCGTGGCCCCGGGCGATCGCCCAGGTCACGGGTGCCGCGCCCCGGAGCCGGGGGAGCAGCGAGGCGTGGACGTTGATCGAGCCCCGCTCCGGCAGGTCCAGCACCGGCCGGGGGAGGATGTGGCCGTAGGCCACCACGACCGAGAGCTCGGGCTCCAGGGCGCCGGCCTCGGCCAGGAAGTCCTCGCCCCGCGGCCTCTCGGGGGTGAGGACCGGGTAGGACTCCTGGAGGGCGGCCTCCTTCACCGGCGAGGGACGGAGCTTCCGCCCGCGTCCGGCGGGGCGGTCCGGCTGGGTCACCACCCCCACGACGTCGTGGCCCTCTCCTCCCAGGGCCCGTAGCGAGGGGAGGGCGAAGTCCGGGGTGCCCCAGAAGAGGATCCTCACAGGGCGGCCGTCTCCGCCTCCGCCGCGGCCTCGTCCTTGATCTTCTCCCACTTCCGGAGAAGCATCTTCCGCTTGAGGGGGCCGACCCGGTCGATGAAGAGGACGCCTTCGAGGTGGTCGTACTCGTGGAGGAGCGCCCGGCCCACCAGGCCCGACGCCTCGAGGCGGATCGGCTCGCCCCGGGGATCATTCGCTACGATGACCACCGAGCGCGGGCGCTCGACCACGCCCTCGAGCCCCGGGATGCTGAGGCAGCCCTCGGCGGCCTTCTCCATCTCGTCCGAGACCTCGGCGATCCGCGGGTTCACCACCGCTGCCCGGAGGCCTTCGCCCTCCTCGACGGCGTCGTCCGGGACGTCGACCACGAAGAGGCGCAGGGAGAGGCCGATCTGGGGCGCGGCCAGGCCGATGCCCTCGGCGTGGTACATGGTCTGGTACATGTCCTCGACCAGCTCCCGGAGGTCGTCGCCGAAGTCCTCGATCTCCTCTCCCGGGGTGCGCAGAACTTCGCTACCCAGGAGCTCGATCTCGCGAATGGCCATGCCGTGTCACCTCCTCCGGTCAGGACTCCTCTTTCTCCGCGCCGAGCTTCTGGGCGATCCGGCCCCGCTGCACCACCAGGCGCGTCTCGTCGCCCGTCCGGATCGTGAGCCGGTCGTCGTCGGCGTGGATGATCGTGCCGATGACCCCGCCGGACGTGACGATGTCGTCGCCCTTCTTCAGCGCCTTGATCATCTCCTCGTGCTTCTCCTGCTCCTTCTTGTGCGGCCGGATCAGGAGGAAGTAGAAGATGGCGAATATGGCCACCATCTGCAGCACGAAGATGAGGGTGCCGCTGCCCCCTTCCCGGGGGGCCGCGAGCAGGATCGCCGCCGTTGGGTACACTGGATGCTCCGTTCCGGATGAGTGGACGCCGGAACGCGGTGTGGGGCCGCGCTGCGGTCGCGGGTCTCGTCTCCTACGAACGTCGGGGCGAAGCCGGCCTCCAGCGCATCCCGCTCCGCCCCGTTTCTTCGCGGGGGTCTCTACCCCGTCTCCCCCCGGTATCGTTCCAGCCACGCGCGCTTCCACGAGGCGAAGTCGCCCGCCCGCACGTGGTCCCGGGCTTCCTCGGCCAGGGAGATCAGGAAGCGGAGGTTGTGGATCGAGACCAGCCGCATGCCCAGGATCTCGCCGCAGACCATGAGGTGGCGAACGTACGCCCGGTCGTAGTGCCGGCACGCGTAGCAGTCGCACTCGGGGTCGATGGGGTCGGTGTCGTCCTTGAAGCGGGCGCCCTTCAGGTTGAGCTGCCCCTCGTGCCGGGTCCAGGTCGTGGCGTGGCGGGCGTTCCGGGTCGGGGCCACGCAGTCGAACATGTCGCAGCCCCGGTCGATCGCCTCCAGGAGGTCGTCGGGGTAGCCCACCCCCATGAGGTAGCGGGGCTTCTCCGTCGGGATCTCGTCGTGGAGGACCTCGACGGTGCGCCACATGTCGGGCTTGTCCTCGCCCACGCTCAGCCCACCGATGGCCCAGCCGTCCCACTCCCCCGCCGAGCGCACGCTCCGGGCGTGCTCCCGACGGAGGTCGTCGTAGACGTTGCCCTGGAGCACGGGGAAGAGGCTCTGACGGGGGCCCGCGTCCTCTTCCTGGAGCTCCCGGAAGCGGGAGCGGCACTCCTCGAGCCAGCGCAGGGTGCGCTCGTTGGCACGGCGCACCGTCTGCCGGTCGGCGCCCCCGGGCGGGCACTCGTCGAAGGCCATGACCACGTCGGCGCCCAGGGCCCGCTGGATCTCCATGACCCGGGCCGGGGTGAAGAGGTGCTCGGAGCCGTCGATGTGGTTCTGGAAGACGACGCCGTCGTCCCGGATCTCGTTGATCGCGCCCAGGGAGAAGACCTGGAAGCCCCCCGAGTCGGTCAGGAGCGGCCGGTCCCAGCGCATGAAGTCGTGGACGCCCCCCAGGGACTCCACCCGCTCGTGGCCGGGTCGCAGGAAGAGGTGGTAGGTGTTCGCCAGGATCATCGAGGCACCCATGGCCTCGAGCTCGTCCGGGGAGACGGCCTTCACGGTCCCGACGGTGCCCACCGGCATGAAGACCGGCGTCTCCACGGGCCCGTGGGGCGTCGTGAAGGTGCCGGCCCGGGCGGCGCCGTCGGTGGCGTGGATGGTGTAGTCGAACATGGCGGGCACGAATGTAACGGCAGGCGGATCGTGGCGAAGCCGGCCGCGGCGCTCTCTATCCCACCACGGCCATGGCGTCGCCGTAGGAGTAGAAGCGGTAGCCCTCCGCCACCGCCTCCCGGTACGCCTCCATGACCTCCTCGTAGCCGCCGAAGGCGGCCACCAGCATGAGGAGCGTGGAGCGAGGCAGATGGAAGTTGGTGATCAGGCGGTCCACGGCCCGGAAGTCGTAGGGCGGATGGATGTAGAGGTCGGTCGCGCCGGCGCCGGGACGGACCGTGCCGTCCGGGCCGGCCGCGGTCTCCAGCGTCCGGACCACCGTCGTCCCCACCGCCCAGATCCGTCCCCCCTCGGCCCGGGCCGCCGCGATCGTCTCCGCCGCTTCCTCCGGCACCGAGTAGAGCTCGGCGTGCATCTCGTGCTCGGCGGGGTCGTCGGCCTCCACCGGTCGGAAGGTCCCCACGCCGACGTGAAGGACGATCCGGGCCACGTCCACCCCCTTCCGCCCGATCCGCTCCAGGAGGTCGGGGGTGAAGTGGAGGCCGGCGGTCGGCGCGGCCACCGAGCCGGCGGTCCGGGCGTAGACGGTCTGGTAGCGCTCCCGGTCCATCGGCTCGTCGCCCCGATCCAGGTAGGGCGGCAGGGGAACGTGGCCGTGGCGCTCCAGGGCCTCCTCCACGGGGAGGTCGGTCTCCAGGCGGACGATCCGGCCCGACTCGGGGGTCGAGTCCAGGATCGCGACCTCCAGCTCGTCCGAGACCACCACCCTGCGCCCCGGCTTGAGCTTGCCGCCGGGGCGGACCAGCGCTTCCCAGAGCCGGGGCTCGCCGCCCGCCAGGACGTCCCTGGCGCCCTCGTCCGGCAGGTGGCGATCCCCACCCCCGTCCCCGACCTCCTCCCAGTCCGGCCGGGGCCGGAGGAGGAGGATCTCGGCGGACGCCCCCGTGGGCTTTGCGCCGAGGAGCCGGGCCGGCAGCACCCGGCTCTCGTTCAGGACCAGGACGTCGCCGGCGTCGAGAAGCTCCGCCAGGTCCCGGAAGCGACGGTGCTCGATCCGGCCCCCGTCCCGGTGGAGGACGAGGAGCCGGCTCTCGTCCCGGCGATCGGCCGGGTAGCGGGCGATGCGGCCCCCGGGGAGGTCGTACTCGTAGTCCGAGACCCGGCGGCCCGGGGGCCCTGGGCTCACTCCTCTTCGAAGAGCTCGGGCTGCTCGTCGTCGGTGCCGGTCATCTCTTCGGGCAGCTCGTAGCCGAAGCGCCGGTACGCCCGGGGGGTCGTCATCCGTCCCCGGGGGGTGCGCTGGAGGAAGCCCTCCTGGATGAGGAAGGGCTCGTAGACCTCCTCCAGGGTGAGGGCGTCCTCGCCCAGGGCCACGGCCAGGGAGTTCACGCCCACGGGCCCGCCCTCGAACTTCTCGATGATCGTCTTGAGGATCCGGGAGTCCATCTCGTCCAGGCCGTACTCGTCCACGTCGAGCATCTCGAGGGCGTCGGCGGCGACCTCCCGGTCGATGACGCCGTCGGCCCGGACCTCGGCGTAGTCCCGGACCCGCCGCAGGAGCCGGTTCGCCACCCGGGGCGTGCCCCGGGCCCGGCGCGCGACCTCCTCCGCCCCGTCCTCGGTGGTCTCCACGCCGAGGATCCGGGCGCTCCGGACGACGATCTCGGCCAGCTCCTCGGCGGGGTAGAATCCGAGGCGCTGGACGATCCAGAAGCGGGCCCGCATGGGGGCCGTGAGCAGGCCGAACCGGGTGGTGGCGCCCACCAGGGTGAAGCGCTCGATCTGCATCGTCATCGTCTGGGCCCGGGGGCCGTCGGAGAGGCGAATCTCGATCCGCCAGTCCTCCATCGCCGGATAGAGGAACTCCTCGATGATCGGCTTCAGGCGGTGGATCTCGTCGATGAAGAGGATGTCGCCCTCTTCCTGGTTCGTCAGCATGCCGACGAGATCGGCGGGCTTCTCCAGGATCGGCCCGGAGGTGGTCTGGAAGTTGACCCGCATCTCCCGGGCCATGAGGCTGGCGAGGGTCGTCTTGCCCAGGCCCGGGGGGCCGTGGAAGAGAATGTGGTCCAGGGGCTCGTCCCGACCGGTGGCCGCCTCGATGGCGATGCCGAGCGACTCCTTCACCTTCTCCTGGCCCACGAACTCGTCGAGGCGGCGGGGGCGGAGGGACTCCTCGGCCGGCTCGTCCTCCTCGAGGGGCTCGGGGGTGGTGACCTCGCGGGGGTCGTTCACGGCAGCCCCCTCACGTCTTCTGGAGGGCCCGGCGGATGAGCTCC
>CAZMPV010000065.1:5103-10927 GCA_964567985.1 uncultured Gemmatimonadaceae bacterium | reverse complement strand
GGGCCCGGGAGCCGAAGCCCCGGACGGTGACCCGCTCGCCCACCGCGTAGTTGTACCGGTTCTGGACCTGGACCCCGGGCAGCCCCTGGAGCGCCTCTTCGAGGAACATTCCGGTCTTGCCCTCCTCCAGCTCCCGGGCCCCCACCACCGACACCGGGTAGGCCGCTTCGCCCACCCGGAAGGGTGTGCGCAGGACGGAGACCGTGAGCGAGTCCAGCTCGAAGACCGGAACCGTGTCGCCGGGCTCCGGGGCCTGGGCCCGAGCGGCGTCGGAGAGGGTGGGGGAGAGGCCGGCCAGGCCGGCGGCCAGGACGAGGGAGAGTGCGGAGGCGCGAATGCTCATGGCTCGCAGGGGCTCTCGGTGCGTCGAATCTCGTTGTGGTCGATCACGATCGCCGCGGAGCCAAGGCCGCTCCGCCGGCGGACCCAAAGATGTGGAAAGCCCGGGGCTGGTGGAAGGCGACAGAGACGGCGACCTTGAGCCAGCCGACGGCTCCTGTAGATTCCGGCGGAGCCTCCGATCGCCCGTCATCCACGCCTTCATGCCATGCGGCCACGCCCCGTGATCTCAGCCCTCGGGACCACGGCCATCCTGATGGCCGCCGCTCCCGGGACGTCGGCGGCGCAGGAGACACCCGGCCTCAGGCCGGCCGATCTCTACCGGATCGTCGAGGCCGGCGAGCCGGCCGTGGCCCCGGACGGC
This sequence comes from uncultured Gemmatimonadaceae bacterium, assembly GCA_964567985.1. GTDB lineage: Bacteria > Gemmatimonadota > Gemmatimonadetes > Longimicrobiales > Gaopeijiaceae > CAZMPV01. Next base: position 10,224 of record CAZMPV010000065.1, on the reverse strand, counting down.
GGGATGGTGGCCTTCTCCGTGGCTCGACCCCGTCGGGGGACCAACGAGGTGCGCCGGGAGATCTGGATCCAGGAGCTCGACGGGGCCGAGCCGGTGGGCTCGCCGGTCCGGTTCACCGACTCCAGCGAGGACTCCCACCGGCCCCGCTGGTCGCCCGACGGCTCGCTTCTCTCCTTCGTTTCCCGGAGGAGCGGCGACTCCAACCCCGTCTGGTTTCTCCGCCTGTCCGGACCCGGGGGCGAGGCCTTCCACCTCCCCGGGGTCGAGGGCCCGCCGATCTGGTCTCCGAACGGGGAGTGGATCGCCTTCATCGCCCCGGTGCCCCCGGACGCGGACACCGCGGCGGCGGTCACCCGGGCACCGGAGACCGGCTCCTTCGGCGGCCGGGTCGTGACCCACACGCCCTTTCGGGAGCTCCCCGACGGGGACGATCTGGCGGCCCCGGGAGAGCGGGCCCGGCGCCAGCTCTTCGTGGTGCCGGCGGAGGGCGGCGAGCCCCGGGTGCTGACCCGGCTCGACCACGACGTCCAGGAGGCGGTCTGGACCCCGGACGGCGACGGGCTCTACTTCGTGGCGGACCCCGAGCAGGACGATCCGGGGTCCCCGGGGCCGTCCCGCCAGGTGTGGTACGTCTCCCTCGACGAGGGGCGGGTGCACCGGGTCACCGGAGGGCCGGGCGGGGCGTGGGCCCCGGCGGTCTCCCCGGACGGCGAGTGGCTGGCCTACGTCTACGCCCGGAACGCCACGAGCGAGCTCGAGATCCGGGTGGCGGAACTCGGCCGCTCCGGCGGGCTTTCCGGGGATTCGACCACCGTGACCGCCGGCTTCGATCGGGACGCCGGTCCGCCGACCTGGAGCCCGGACGGCGGCAGCCTCCTCTTCCTGGCCCGGGACGGAGGCGACCGGTCCCTCTACCGGGTCGGCACCCGGGGCGGGAGCCTGACCCTGGTCGTGGCCGGCGAGCGGGAGGTCGGCTCGGTCTCCTACTCCGTGGACGGCTCGGTCCTCGCCTTCACGGCCTCCACGCCCACCCGGCCCTCGGAGCTCTACGTGGCCGAGGGCGACGGCTCGGACGAGGAGCGGGCGACCGACCTGAACGGCGCGCTCCTGGAGGACCGGGAGCTCGCCTCGCCGACCCCGCTCTCCTGGGAGGCCGAGGACGGCACGGAGATCGAGGGCTGGGTCGTCGAGCCGGTGAGCTTCCAGCCCGGGACCACGTATCCCCTGGTGGTGACCCTGCACGGGGACTTCCACGGCGCCTTCGGGAACGGCTTCCTGCCGACGGTCCAGGCCCTGGCGGCCGCCGGCTACTTCGTCCTCTACCCGAATCCCCGGGGCTCGTCCGGCTACGGCCGGGACTTCCGCACCGCCACACGGGAGCGCTGGGGGATCGTGGAGAAGGCGGACGTGCTCGCCGGGGTCGATGCGGTCCTGGCCCGCTATCCGGAGGTCGACCCCGAGCGGGTCGGGGTGACCGGAGAGGGTTACGGCGGCTTCCTGACCGCGTGGCTCACGGCCACCTCCGACCGCTTCGGCGCAGCGGTTCCGATCCGGCCCGTCTCGAGCTGGGAGAGCTGGTACGGAACGTCGGCGGCCCGGCAGATCGCCGAGCGGGAGCTGTCGGGGCCCCCCTGGCGGCGGCGCAGCCTCTACCGCCGGCTCTCGCCCTTCTCCTACGTCGAGAACGTGACGACCCCGACCCTCGTCCTCCACGATCGAGGGAACGCCCGCATGCCCGCCAGCGAGGGCGAGCAGTGGTTCGCCGCGCTCCGCCGCCGGGGCGTGCCCTCCGAGCTCGTCCTCTACCCGGACGACGCTCGTCTCGAGAGTGGGGAGCTCGGCCCCCGTGCCCGGGTGGACGCCCTGGCCCGGACCGTCCAGTGGCTCGACCGCTGGCTCGCCGCGGACGGCGGCGACGACCGGCTCAGCGGACCCCCCGGAGGACCCTGAGGCCCGGCCGACCGACCCATGAGCGAGCACGGAACGGAGACACCCGTCCCGGGTGTCATCTCAATGGATCACACGGCCGACCTCGGCCTCCGGATCCGGGCGACCACGCTCCCCGAGCTCTTCCGCCGCGCGGCGCTCGGGATGATGTACCTCCTCCTCGAGCGCGTCCCGGAGCGGGAGGGGGAGCAGCGGACGGTCCGGGTCGACGCGGAGGATCCGGCGGGCCTCCTCCGGGCGTGGCTCCGGGAAGTCCTCTTCCTCTTCGACAGCGAGGGCTTCGAGACGGCCGACGCCCGCTTCCGGGAGCTCGACGGTGAGGAGGCGACCGTCGTGGACTCGACCCTCGTGGGGCGTCCGGCCGGCATCGATCCGGTCCGGGAGATCAAGGGCGTGACCCTCCACGGGCTGACCGTGGAGCCCCGGGACGGAGGCTGGTTCGGCCAGGTGATCTTCGACGTCTGAGCGGTCGGCTGCGGCGCGGCCGGGCCGACATCGCCTTACGAACGAGGTGGCGGATCAGGATGGACCTCGAGATCCAGAAGATCGACGACTACCGCTGGCGCGTGCCGAAGCAGGGCCGGATGCGCGTTCCCGGCCTCATCTTCGCCGACGACCGCCTCATGGACGACATCCGGGGCGACCAGGCCGTGGAGCAGGTGGCGAACGTCGCCACCCTGCCAGGCATCGTCACCCACTCGATCGGCATGCCCGACATCCACTGGGGCTACGGCTTCGCCATCGGGGGCGTCGCGGCCTTCGACGCCACCGAAGGTGGGGTCATCTCGCCCGGGGGCGTCGGCTACGACATCAACTGCGGGGTCCGGCTCCTCCGCTCGCACCTCACCGAGGACGACGTCCGTCCGCGGATCGCCTCCGTCATGGACCACCTCTACAACACGATTCCCGCCGGCGTGGGCCAGGGATACGACAAGTTCGTGTTGAGCGAGGGGCAGGTCCGGGAGGTCCTGGAGAAGGGCGCGGCCTGGGCGGTCGAGAACGGCTACGGCTGGAAGGAAGACCTGGACCGGATCGAGGACCGGGGTACGCTGGAGGGCGCCGAGCCCGACAAGCTGAGCCGCCGGGCCATCGACCGGGGGAAGGACCAGGTCGGCACCGTGGGCAGCGGCAACCACTTCGTCGAAGTGGGCTTCGTGGACGAGGTCTACGACGAGCACGCCGCCCACCGGATGGGCCTGGATCCCGGCACGGTCACGATCTTCATCCACTCGGGCTCCCGGGGGCTGGGATACCAGGTCTGCGACGACACCCTGGACCGGATGACGAGGGCCGCCGGCAAGTACCACATCGACCTGCCGGACAAGCAGCTCGCCTGCGCTCCCCTGGACTCCGACGAGGGTCGGGACTACCTGGGCGCCATGCGGGCCGCCGCCAACTACGCCTTCACGAACCGCCAGCTCATGGCCCACCGGGTCCGGGAGGGCTTCGAGAAGCTCTTCGGCTCGTCGGCCCGGGCCCTCGGCATGGACCTGGTCTACGACGTGGCGCACAACAACGCCAAGTTCGAGCGCCACGCCGTGGACGGGGGCGAGAAGGAGCTCTGCGTCCACCGCAAGGGAGCCACCCGGGCCTTCCCCCCGGGGCATCTCGAGCTGGGCGAGCTCTACAAGGACCTGGGCCAGCCGGTCCTGATCCCCGGAGACATGGGCCGCTACTCCTACGTGCTCCTGGGCACCCAGGGCGCCTACGACGAGACCTTCGGCTCCACCTGCCACGGCGCCGGCCGGCGCATGAGCCGGACCCAGGCGAAGAAGGAGACCAGGGGCCGGAACCTGACCCGGGAGTTCCGGGAGCAGGGCATCGAGATCCGGGCCTCGTCGGGTGCCACGGTGGCCGAGGAGGTCCCCGAGGCGTACAAGGACGTGGCCGACGTCGTCTCGGTGGTGGACGCCGCCGGGATCGGCCGGAAGGTCGCCCGGCTGCGTCCCCTGGGCGTCCTGAAGGGATGAGTATCCGTTGAGTATATCATGCTCATCCGTTGATTAAGGCCGGAAGGGGAGGGCGCGCCGCGGGGGCCGGGGGCGGCGAGGCCGAACTCGAAGGCTTCGAGCCGGACGTGTTCCGGCGACGGCGGGAGACCGTCCTCGAGGCCCTGGACGACGGGACGATGGTCCTTCCCGCAGCCCCCATCCGCCACCGCTCCCGGGACACCGAGTACGCCTACCGGCCGGACTCCGAGCTCTTCTACCTGACGGGTATGGTGGACCCGGGTGCGGTGGCCCTTCTGAGGGGCCACGCGGACGAAGAGCGCTTCGTCCTCTTCGTCCGGGACCGGGACGAGGAGGCGGAGCGCTGGACCGGGCGCCGGCCGGACCCCGACGAGGCCGCCGGGCGCTACGGCGCGGACGTCGCCCACCCCGTGAGCGAGCTCGAGGAGCGATTTCCCGAGCTGGTCGAGGGAGCCCGGAGCCTCCACGTCCGCCTCTCCCCTGACGGGAGCCGCCTGCAGCCCCTGGTGCTTCGGGCCCTGGAGCGGGCCCGGCGGAAGGGGCCCCGGAAGGGGATCGGGCCCCGGGCCGTGGTCGATCCGGGCGAGATCCTGGACCCCCTGCGCCTCGTGAAGGACGGCGCCGAGCTGGAGCGGATCCGCCGGGCCGCCGACGCCACCGTCCAGGGCTTCCGGGCGGCGGCCGACGTCGTCGCCCCCGGCGTCGAGGAATGGCGGATCGCCCTGACCATGGAAGAGGCCTTCCGGGCGGCCGGCGCCGGCGGCACCGGCTTCAACACGATCGTCGGCTCGGGCCCCAGGGCGTGCACGATCCACTACGAGGCGAACGACGCGCGGCTGCCGGACGACAGCCAGGTGCTGATCGACGCCGGTGCCGAGCTGGACCGTTATCACGGCGACGTGAGCCGGACCTTCCCGACCTCCGGCCGCTTCACGGCCCGGGCCCGGGACGTCTACCGGGTGGTGGAGGAGGCCCGGCGGACCGCCGTGGAGGCGGTGGCGCCCGGAGCGACGGTGGCCGACGTCCACGAGGCGGCCCTCCACGTCCTGGTGGACGGCATGCTCGAGCTGGGCCTCCTCGAGGGCGACCGGGACGAGGTTCTGGAGGAGGAGGCGTACAAGCCTTTCTACCCCCACCGGACCTCCCACTGGCTCGGCCTCGACGTCCACGACCCCGGGGACTACGCCCGGGGCGGGGAGTCCCG
>CAZMPV010000065.1:0-5003 GCA_964567985.1 uncultured Gemmatimonadaceae bacterium | reverse complement strand
GTCGAGCTCCGCCCGCCCCGCCGGGACCTGGGCTCCGGGGAGAGCATGGAGGCGTGGATCGACATGCACCACGCGGTCCGCCAGCTCGCCGCCGACGACCGCTTCGTCTTCCTCACCGACAACGCCGTCGGCGAGTCCGAGGAGGAGAACCTGAGTCATCTGGCGGGCAACCTGGCGGGTCAGGTGGACTTCGGGAAGCTCGCCCCCTTCCTGACGTGCAAGCACTCCCTGGAGTACTGCCTGCTCTTCGCCGAGCGGGCCGCGGCCCGGGGCTTCGAGGCGCTCACCGTCGTCGGCGGCGACCGGGAGGTGGGACCGCCCCGCTGCGTCGAGCACGCCTACATGCTCCGGGAGAAGCTCCGGAGGCGGGTCCCGGAGCTGGCCCTGGGGGGGTGGGCGAACCCCCACCGGGACCCGGCCCGGCAGGTCGAGTACCTGGTCCGGGACGACTTCCACGGGGACTATTACCTGACCCAGGTCGTCTCCCACCACTCGGCGGACCGGGTGGAGGCGTTCCTGGCCGAGGCCGAGCGGCGGGGCCTGGAGGTGCCGGGGGTCTTCGGCGTCTTCTTCTACCGGAGCGCCAACCCGGAGACCCTGGACCGGCTGAGCGACTTCTTCCCGGTCCCGGCCGAGGCCCTGAGGCGGGAGTTCGACGCCGGAGCGACTCCCGAAGAGGTCTGCGCCCGCTCGATCCGGGCGCTCCGGAACGCCGGCGCCCGGCACGTCTACGTGAGCAACCTGGGTCTCGGCGGGGCGGCCCGCCGACTGCGCAGGATCCAGGAAGTGGTCTAGACCGCTTCCAGCACCGCCAGCGCCGCCTCCACGTCACCGCCGGGGACGTTCAGGTGCACGCCCTGGACCAGGGGGCGGACCGCTTCCAGGGCTTCCCGGGCCAGGGCGATCCCCTCGCCCCGGGCCGCCTCGCTCCCCTTCGAGGCCGCCTTCCGCATCCGCCCCAGGACCCGTCCGGGCACCCGGACCCCGGGCATCTCGTTGGCCAGGAACTCGGCGTTCCGCACCGATATCGGGGGCCAGAGGCCGGCGATGACGGGGATCTCGCCGGTGTCCCGCGCCCGGGCGTCGTCCAGGAAGGGACCCAGCTCCTCGGCGTCGAAGACGGGCTGGGTCACGGCGAAATCGGCGCCGGCGTCCACCTTCCAGTACCAGCGGTCGAGCTCCCGCTCCCGCTCCACGGCGCCGGGGTTCAGGGCCACGCCCGTGACCCAGCGTGTCGGCTCGTCGATCCGGCTCCCTCCCGGGTCCACGCCCCGGTTCAGCCCGTGGACGACGTTGACCAGGCCGATGGAGTCGATGTCGAAGACGGCGGTGGCGTCGCGGTAGGGGCCCATGGCCGGCGGATCTCCGGTGACGATCAGGGCGTTGCGGAGGCCCGCGGCGGCGGCCCCCAGCAGGTCGCTGATCATTCCCAGCATGTTCCGGTCCCGGCAGGTGTAGTGGACGATCGTCTCCACGTCGAGGCGGCTCTGGACCAGGAGGGCCGCGGGGATCGCCCCCATCCGGCTCTGGGCCCGGGGCCCGTCGACGACGTTCACGGCGTCGACGCCGGCGTCCCGGAAGCGCCGGGCCCGCTCCAGGAGGGGGTCGGTCCTCCAGCCGTGGGGCGGGACCAGCTCGACGCTGGTGACGAAGCGGCCCTCCGCCAGCTTCCGGCCCCAGGGCGAGCGCTCGGCCAGGTCCACCGGCTCCGGAGGCTCGGCCTCGGCCTCCCGGGTCCGGACCCGGACGGCCTCGGCCGCGACCCTCGGCTGGACCGCCGCCACGGCGTCCCGCATCGCCTCGACGTGCCCGGGCGTGGTGCCGCAGCAGCCGCCGACGAAGCGAACCCCGGCCTGGATCAGGCGCCGGGCGTACTGGGCCATGTACTCCGGGCTCGCCATGTAGATCTTCCGGTCGCCCACGGCCCGGGGATGCCCGGCGTTGGGCTGGGCCGAGAGGGGAAGGTCGGTGACGGCTGCCATCCGCTCGACGGCCTCGAGCATGCCGGCGGGTCCGACCGAGCAGTTGAGCCCGACCACGTCGGCCTCCCACTCGGTGAGGGAGCGGGCCAGGGCCTCGACGTCGGTCCCGTAGGAGGTGCTCCCGTCCTCGTTCACCGTCATCTGGGCCACCACCGGAAGCTCCGGATCGATCTCCCGGGCCGCCAGCAGAGCCTGGTGGAGCTCCTCCGGGTCGCTGAAGGTCTCCAGGACGAATCCGTCCACGCCCCCCTCGACGAGGCCGCGGATCTGGCGGGCGAAGTACTCCCGGGCCTCGCCGCGGGCTGTGGGCCCGAAGGGCTCGATCCGGATGCCCAGGGGACCGACGGCGCCCAGGACGGCGACCTCGTCGCCGGCGGCCCGGCGGGCCAGCTCGGCCGAGGCCCGGTTCAGCTCCTCGGTCCGGTCCTCGAGCCCCCAGCTCGAGAGCTTCACCGGGTTGGCTCCGAAGGTGTTCGTCTCCAGGGCCTCGGCCCCGGCCGCGACGTACTCCCGGTGGATGGCCAGGACGTCGTCGGGCTCGGTCACCGAGAGCTCGTCGTAGCAGACGTTCACGAAGTGGCCCCGCCCGTAGAGGACCGTCCCCATGGCCCCGTCCAGGAGGTGGACCCGGTCGTCGTCGAGGAGGGGGCGGAAGCGGCTCATCCGGCCTCCTCGGGCTCGTAGCCCAGGTTCGGGCTCAGCCACTCCTCGGCCTCGTCCACGCTCCAGCCCTTCCGGTCGGCGTAGTCCTCGACCTGGTCCCGGCCGATCCGACCCACGCCGAAGTAGAAGCTCGCGGGGTGGGAGAAGTACCAGCCCATGACCGTGGCCCCGGGGTCCATGGCGTAGCTCTCGGTGAGCTCGACGCCGGTGGCGTCGCCGGCGTCCAGGAGGTCGAGGAGGGGGGCTTTCTCGGTGTGGTCCGGGCACGCCGGGTATCCCGGGGCCGGCCGGATGCCGTCGTAGGCTTCCCGGATGAGTCCCTGGTTGTCCAGCTCCTCGTCGGGGGCGTAGGCCCAGAGCTCGGTGCGGATCCGCTCGTGGAGCCGCTCGGCGAAGGCCTCGGCCAGGCGGTCGGCCAGGGCCTTGGCGAGGATCGCCCGGTAGTCGTCGTGGGCCTCCTCGAACTTCGCCACGAGCTCTTTCAGCCCGTGGCCGGCGGTGACGACGAAGGCCCCGATCCAGTCCTCCAGGCCGCTGTCGGCGGGAGCCACGAAGTCGGCGAGGCAGGCGTTGGCGCGATCGGATCCCTTGTCGAACTGCTGGCGGAGGTGGTGCAGGCGGACCCGGGCATCGGAGCGGCTCTCGTCCTCCCACACGACCAGGTCGTCGTCGCCGACCCGGTTGGCCGGGAAGACGCCCGCCACTCCGCGGGCCCGGAGCAGGTCCTCCTCGACGATCCGTTCGAGGAGCCCGGTGGCGTCGTCGTGGAGGCTCCGGGCCTGGGCCCCGACCTCGTCGTCCTCCAGGATCTCCGGGTATCGGCCCCGGAGCTCCCAGGCGTGGAAGAAGGGGGTCCAGTCGATGTAGCTCGTCAGCTCGGCCACGTCGTAGTCGTCGAAGCGGTGCACCCCGGTCCGCTCCGGCGCGGGGGGCTCGTAGGCGTCCCAGTCCACCGGCACCCGCCGCTCCCGGGCCACCTCGACGGGGAGCAGGTCCCGCTTCTTCTGCTTCCCCTCGTGGCGCTCGCGGATGCCGGCATACTCCTCCCGGATCCCCTCCACGTACGCGTTCCGCTTCGCGGGGTCCAGGAGGCTGCTCACCACGCCGACGCAGCGGGACGCGTCCAGGACGTGGATCGTGGGCCCGTGGTAGCGCTCCTCGATCTTCACCGCGGTGTGGGTCCGGGAGGTGGTGGCGCCGCCGATGAGGAGCGGGGTGTCGAAGCCCTCCCGCTCCATCTCCTTGGCCACGTGGATCATCTTGTCCAGGGAGGGCGTGATCAGCCCGCTGAGGCCCACCACGTCGGCGCCCTCCTCCCGGGCCGTGGCCAGGATCTTCTCGGACGGCACCATCACGCCCAGGTCCACCACCCGGTAGTTGTTACACTGGAGCACGACCCCCACGATGTTCTTGCCGATGTCGTGGACGTCGCCCTTCACCGTGGCCAGGACCACGGTGCCCGCGTCCTCTCCGCCGGCGTCGCCCTCCTCCTCGATGTAGGGCACGAGGTGGGCGACGGCCTTCTTCATGACCCGGGCGCTCTTCACGACCTGGGGCAGGAACATCTTGCCCTCTCCGAAGAGGTCGCCGACCACGTCCATGCCCCGCATCAGGGGGCCCTCGATCACGTCTAGGGCCCGCTCGGCGTCCTGGCGGGCCTCCTCCACGTCGTCGACGATCCAGTCGTCGATGCCCTTGACCAGGGCGTGGACGATCCGATCGTCGGTGAGCTTCTCCCGCCACTCCAGGTCCTTCTCCACCTCCATGCCGGAGCCCCGGTACTTCTCTGCCAGAGCGGTGAGGCGGTCGGTGGCGTCCTCCCGGCGGTCGAAGAGGACGTCCTCGACGGCCTCCAGGAGCTCGCCGGGGATCTCGTCGTAGACCGGAAGCGCCCCGGCGTTGACGATCCCCATGTCCATGCCCGCCCGTATGGCGTGGTAGAGGAAGGCGGCGTGCATGGCCTCCCGGACCCGGGGCACGCCCCGGAAGGAGAACGACAGGTTGCTCACCCCGCCGCTGACCAGGGCGTGGGGGCAGTCTTCCTTGATCCGCTCGGTGGCCTCGATGAAGTCGATGGCGTAGCGGCGGTGCTCGTCGATGCCGGTGGCCACGGCGAAGACGTTCGGGTCGAAGATGATGTCCTCGGGCGGGAAGCCCGCCTCGTCGACCAGCAGCCGGTACGCCCGGCGGCACACCTCGACCTTCCGCTCGACCGTGTCGGCCTGGCCCTCCTCGTCGAACGCCATGACGACGGCGGCCGCGCCGTAGCGCCGGACCTCCCGGGCGAGACGGAGGAACTCCTCCTCGCCGTCCTTCAGCGAGATGGAGTTCACCACGCCCTTGCCCTGGAGGCAGCGC
>CAZMPV010000064.1:0-10931 GCA_964567985.1 uncultured Gemmatimonadaceae bacterium | reverse complement strand
CCGGCGAAGATCAGCATGGCCACCACCAGGGTCCAGAAGTAGACCTCCTTGCCGTAGCCGTAGGGGTGGCTCGGGTCCGGCGGCCGCTTGCTCCGATGGAGGCCCAGGAGCAGGAGGCCTCCGTTGCCCGTGTCCACCAGGGAGTGGACGCCCTCGGAGATCATGGCCGAGCTCCCGGTGATCCCGGCGGCGACGAACTTGGTCACCGAGATGAGGAAGTTTCCGACGATGGCGGCGTAGATGGACTTCTTGCCGGACGCCACGGAAAGCCGTCCTTTTTCACGGGTCAGATCGAGGTGCCCCTTCGCAGGGGATCCCTTGGCAGGGGACCCCTTCGTCGGGACGAGAAGTAAAGGATTCAGCGACGGTCGGCCAGGGTCCGACGCCCCACGGCCACCGGTTCCCGCAGCCCCGGAGTGAGCCCATGACGCGCCCATTCGCCCTCCTCGCCGCCGCGGCCCTGCTCCTGGCCGGAGCGGCCGACCCGGCTCCGGCCCGGGCCCAGGACGGCCCGGTCGCCTTCGTCGACGTCACCGTCATCCCCATGGATCGCTACGGCGTCCTGGAAGGCCAGACCGTCCTGATCACCGACGGCGTCATCCGGGAGGTGGACGACGCCGACGACGTGGAGGTGCCGGACGACGCCACGGTCATCGACGGCGAGGGCCGCTTCCTGCTCCCGGGGCTGGCCGAGATGCACGCCCACATCCCCGGCGGCGACGCGGACCCGGAGTGGGTCGAGGACCTCCTCTTCCTCTACGTGGCCAACGGGGTGACGACGATCCGGGGGATGCTCGGCCACCCGACCCAGTTCGCCCTCCGCCACCGGGTCATGCGGGGCGACCTTACCGGCCCCTCCATGTACCTGGCGGCCCCCTCGATCAACGGGAACTCGGCGCCGACGCCCGACTCGGTGGAGACGATGGTCCGGACCTACGACGGCCAGGGGTGGGACCTGCTCAAGATCCATCCCGGCCTGAGCCTGGAGGTCTGGGACCGGATGGTGGAGACGGCGATCGACGAGGGGATCACCTTCGGCGGCCACGTGCCCACCGAGGTGGGCCTCCGCCACGCGCTGTCCACCGGGATCTCCACGGTGGACCACCTGGACGGCTACGTCCGGGAGGTCGCCTCGGACGAGGTCCAGGCCCGCCTCGACGGGGGCGAGGAGGTGCCCCTGGCCGAGATCCTCGAGTCGGCGGTGCCCCGGAAGATCCGGGCGATCGCCGGCCGGACCCGGGCGGCCAACACCCGGGTCGTGCCCACCCAGCGCCTCTGGGAGATCCTCTTCCTGCCCATGGACGCCGACTCGCTGGCGGCGCTGCCGGAGATGCGCTACGCGCCGCCGGAGCTGGTGGAGAGCTGGGTCGAGCGGAAGCGCGGCGACGCCCGCATCACGGGAGAGGCCGCCGCCCGCTTCACCGAGGTCCGGAACCGGATCCTGAAGGCGCTGAACGACGCCGGGGTCGGCATCCTCATGGGCACCGATTCGCCCCAGCTCTTCAGCGTGCCGGGCTTCTCCCTGCACCGGGAGCTGGAGGCGATGGCGGAGGCCGGCATGGCCAACTACGAGATCCTGCTCAGCGGGACCGCGAACGTGGCCCGCTACGCCGCCGAGGAGCTGGGTGAGGCCGGGGACTTCGGCACCGTGGTGCCGGGGAACCGGGCGGACCTGCTGCTGGTGGAGGGCAATCCCCTGGAGGAGCTGGACACCCTCGAGGAGCCCGCCGGGGTCATGCTCCGGGGCCGGTGGATCCCGGCCTCGGAGATCGAGGAGCGGCTCGAGGCGATCGCGGCCCGGCGAGGAGGGTGAGCCGCGCCCGGGGTCAGCCGCCTTCCACGTCCTCCCAGCGGTACGCCCCGGGAAAGTCGTCGGCGGCCCGCTTCTCCTTGCCGCTCCACGCCTCCACGTCGATGCGGTAGACCGAGGTCCGCTTCAGCTCCTCGGGCACGATGGGCCGGTAGTCCCGGCCCGGCCGGAGGTGGGGCGCGTACTTGTCCAGGATGCGCTGCAGGGCGGCCTCCTTCTCCTCCGGGTCCACGACCATGCGGCCCGTGCCCCGGGCCACCACGCCGCTGTACTCGACGCTGAACTCGAGGGCCTCGTCGGCGGGCAGGAGCCGGCCCATCTCGAAACAGGTGAAGGAGACGGAACGGGGCTCGGCCAGGGCGTCGGCGAGGGCGCCGGTCCGGGCCGTGTGGACCCAGATCGTGGGCCGGTCGGCCTCGAGGGCGAAGAGGTTCGAGTTCACGTGGGGCGGCCCGCTGTCCAGGGGGACGGCGAGCGTGCCCACCGGCGCCCGGGTCAGGTAGGCCCGGATCCACGCCTCCTCCTTGCCCCGGTCCCGGCGCCTGGGCTCGGTGACCTCGGGGCTCACGCCCGCGCCTCCGGCGAAGAGCCCGTCACATCCCCCCGTCGAGCTCCTCGATGGTCGCCGTCGAGGGGCCCCGCTCCCGCTGCATCACCCGGGCCGTGGCCTCGGCTTCCCGCATGACCCGGAGCAGGTTCTCGCCGGCGAGCTTCTTCAGCTCGTCGTCGGTCCAGCCCCGGCGGGCCAGCTCCTCGAAGAGGGCCGGGAAGGTCGAGACGTCCTCCAGGCCCACCGGCACCGAGCTGATGCCGTCGAAGTCGCTGCCGATGCCCACGTGGTCGATGCCGGCCACGTCCCGGACGTGCTCGATGTGGTCGGCGACGTCGGAGAGGGTGGCCCGGGGCGCCTCCTCGTCGGGCCCCTCGTAGTCGCTCACCTCCTGGTTGATGAAGCTCGGCACGAAGGTGACCATGACCACGCCGCCGTTCTCCGGCAGGCGACGCAGCACCTCGTCCGGCACGTTCCGGGGGTGGTCCACCAGCGCCTTGGCCGAGGAGTGGGAGAAGATCACCGGCGCCCGGGCCACGTCCAGGGCGTCGTGCATCGTCTCGGGCGAGACGTGGGAGAGGTCCACCAGCATCCCGAGCCAGTTCATCTCCCGGACCACCTCCTCGCCGAAGGCGGTGAGCCCGCCGTGGCGGGCCGTGTCGGTGGACGAGTCGGCCCAGTCCAGGGTGCAGCCGTGGGTCAGCGTCATGTAGCGGGCCCCGGCGTGGTAGAAGGCCCGGAGCGCGCCCAGGGAGTTCTCGATGGCGTGGCCTCCCTCCATGCCCATCATCGAGGCGATGCGGCCGGATCCGAAGACCCGCTCCACGTCCGAGGCCGAGTAGGCCTCGCCGAAGTGGCCCGGGTAGGTCTCGAAGATCCGCTGGGCGATGTCGATCTCCTCGAGCTGGGTCCGGGCCGGCCCCCACTCCCGGCTCTCGCAGGGGATGTAGATCGACCAGAACTGGGCGCCCAGCATCCCCTCCTCGAGCCGCTCGAGGTCGGTGTGGCCGGGCGTGCGCCGGGTCAGGTCGTAGGCCTCGACGTCCATGGGGGCCTCCTCGTACCCCCGGATCGCCCAGGGCAGGTCGTTGTGGCCGTCGATGAGGGGCACCTCGTCGAGAATCCGCCGGACCCGCTCCTCGGGAGACTGCTGGGCCTGGAGGGGCGCGGCGACGAGGGCGAGGGCGACGCAGAAGAGGACGAATCGTCTCATGGCCTGGCTCGGGGCTCGGGTTCGGGAGTCCAAAAGTTCACCTGCGCGGGGCCGACCCCGCGGCTGTCATGGGTAGGGGGCCGAGGGCGGCCGGGCAACCGCCGGGAGACCGCCCGCCGGCGCGATCGGCGCTCGGAAGCTACAGCAGCGGCTCCACCTGGCGGGTCGGCGGCTCGGCCTCGTCGGAGAAGGCCACCAGGTGGATGATCTCCCGGCCCACGTTCTCCACCGCGTGCTCCATCCCCGCCGGCACCTCCAGCAGGTACGGGGCGTCGCCGGGGATCTCCATCCGGCCGACCTCGCTCTGGCCCGGGGCCCGCCAGGCGGCCACGGCCGGTCCCCCGCAGACCAGGAGCCACTCGGTCCCCCGCTCGTGGACGTGGTTCCCCCGGACCGCGCCGGGCCGGAGCGAGACGACGTGGAGGTCCTCGACCTCCGCCCGCTCCACGGGGAGCGCCTCCAGGGGCCGGAGGCCCCAGCCCCGCTCGTCGGCCCAGCTCGGCTCGCTCAGGTCGATCGGTCGCACGTCGTCAGTTCCCTCCGATCCTGGTGGCGTTCATCTCGTCGGCGTAGGCCTCCTCCAGGGAATCCAGGTAGCGCTGGAAGAGGCGGGCCATCCGGTCGTGCTCCATCTGAACCGTGCGCCGGAAGTCGGCGTCGCTCAGGTAGTGGTAGAGGACGGCGGCCATGATCTTCGCGTCCAGGAGGAAGCCGGTGTGGCCCACGGGCCGCATGGAGTCCCGCCAGCGCTCGTAGGAGTGTCCCGGCGCCGGAGAGCTGAAGACGCTGACCCCGACCCCCGGGATGTCCCGGGTCACGAAGCCGGTCTCCTCGTAGCCCGCCGGCCGCTGCGGCTCCTCCTCGATCCGGGGCGCTCCGAGCTCCTTCGCCCAGGCGAAGGTGAGCTCCTCCAGGCTCCCCAGGGTGATGCCGTCCCGGTACTCGCCGTAGCGGTCGATCGTGACCTCCGTCCCCGTGGCCCGGGCCGCGCCTTCGGCGGCGTTGGCCATCATGGAGTCGATGTGAGCCAGGTAGACCTCGTCCGGATAGCGGATGTAGTAGTCGGCCACCACCCGGTCCGGGACCACGTTCGGCGCGACCCCGGCCTCGGGGAAGACCCCCTGGATGACCGACTCGGGCCTGAGGTTCGAGCGGAGGTGGTCCACCGCCGAGTAGAACTGCACCGCCGCCGACAGGGCGTTCCGTCCGTTCCACGCGCTCCGCTGGTGGGCGGGCACCCCCTCGAAGACGTAGCGCACCATGTTGATGTTCAGACAGCAGACGCCGAAGCCGGCCCGGTTCCGGGAGGTGGATCCGCTCCCGTGGCTCCGGATCAGGACGTCGGCTTCGTCGAAGACGCCGGCGTCGTGCATCGTCACCTTGGAGGGCGGCCCGATCTCCTCGGCCGGCGTGCCGTAGATCCGGATCCGGCCGGGCACCCCCGCCTCGGCCATGTGCTCGGCGAGGGCGAAGCCGGCGGTGAAGCCCACCGGGCTCTGGGCGTTGTGCTGGCAGCCGTGGAAGGGCTCCTTCGTGCCCCGGAGCGCGTCGTACTCGACGATGATGCCCAGCGTCGGCCCGTCGGTCCCGGCCGGCGAGTCCCAGCGACCGACGAAGGCGGTCTCCAGGCCGGCCACGCCGGCGTCCACCTCGAAGCCGTGGGCCCGGAGCACGGCGGTGAGCGTGTCCACGGTCTCGTGCTCCTGGAAGCCGACCTCGGGGTTCTCCCCGATGTGGTCGGAGAGGTCCACCATGGGGCCGTTCCAGAGGTCGGTGACGCGCTCCAGGATTCCGTCGAGCTCGGGGCCCGCCTCCGCCACCATCCGCTCGGCCGTCTCGGTCGGGGCGATCTCGTCCTGGAGGGCGTCGATCTCGGAGACGACGTCCCGGGCGGCGGCCCGCTCGAGGGCGGTGGTCTGGGCCGCGGCCGGGAGTGCCGCGACGAAGGAGGCAACGAATACGACGATCGCCGGGATCGGCCCGGCGGCGGGGCGAGGCCCCGGCCTGGGGTGCGAGCGGGACGACATGGAATCCTCCGGTGCTGGGAGACGCGCGGTCCAGGGGGCGGCCCGACGGGCCGCCGGAAGGTCAGGCTACTCCCTTCCCACCCCGGGCGCCACCCGCCGGGAGCCGTCTCCCTGGTAGACGTAGCGGAAGGTCAGGCAGCCGGGCCGCGCCTCCGGACAGTAGTAGCTCAGGATCCGGATCCTGGCGTAGCGGCCGTCGGCGGTCCGGACCGCGAAGATCCCCGGGTCGGGACGGAGGAGATGGCTGGTGAAGGAGTACGCGTACCAGCCCTCCGCGGCGGCGTTCACCGAGTCGCCGCCGGCGGTGGATCGTACGTATCCCTCGGCCGGAACCGTACGTATGGAGTCGAAGGGCGCATCCAGCGCCATGAGGCCGCCCCGACCGGCGAAGCCCTCGCCGCCGTTGGCGATCACGTGGAAGCGGCGGAAGGCCAGGTCCCACTCCTCCGGCCCCGGCGACTCGACCACCGTCCCCCGGGAGAAGTCGAAGAAGCGCCACCGCCCGGGGTCCGAGGCGTCCACCGTGTACGTGCGGGGACCCACGAGGGTGTCCCCCGCCGGCACCGTCTCCACAGGAGACGGCGGGTACTCCGCCACCGACGGCCTCCTGAGGGAGACCGTGAGGAGAAGCGCCGCCAGGCCGAGGACCCCGGCGACCGACAGCCCCAGCGCCAGGCGCTGTCGGGCCGTCAGGTCGCCGAGGTCCAGCTTCGGAAGGGGTGGGAGCACACCCCGAACCTACTCCACTATGATCTCCCCTTCCATGCCCACGGCCTGGTGCGGCTCGCAGAAGTACTCGAAGGTGCCGGCGGTGTCGAAGGTGACCTCCAGCACCGTCTCTATGGCCTGGGTCTCGGTCCGGGTCCACTCGCTGTGGCCGTCGGGCGTGACGGTGTGGAAGGTGGTGGTGACGTTGACCCAGCGGACCGTGCTCCCCGTCTCCACGGTCAGGCTGCTCGGGCTGAACGTGTTGTTCCCCGTCAGCTCCACCACGTGGACGAGCTGGAAGCTCACCTCGGCCTCCACGTCGGCCTCGACCGTGACGTCCTTCTGGTCGGCCTCGTTGCTCCCCAGGGCCGTGCCCTCGGGGGGCTCGACGGTGAGGGTGAAGCCGCCGGGCTCGAGCGCGCGGAAACGGAACTCGCCGTCGCCGCCGGTCTCGACGGTCCGGTCCGTGCCGCCGCCGGACGTCAGGGTGACGACCGCGCCAGCGATCGGCATGGTGCCGTTCTGGACCGTCCCCGACACCGAGCCGGTTCCCGCGGCCGGAGCCACGGTGAAGTCGACGGTGGTCGTCGAGGCCAGCTCGACCGTCACCGTCTGCTCCTCGGGCTCGCCCTGGGGCACCTCGTATCCGGAGGGCGGATCGATCGCCACCGTGTACTCGCCTTCGTCCAGGTCGGTGAAGGAGTAGGCGCCGTCCGAACCGCTCTCGGCGGTCGCCGTGCTCCCGTCCGGGAAGGAGAGGGTGAGGGTGGCGCCAGCCACCGGGTCCCCGGCGTCGTCCTGCACGGTGCCCGCGATCGCTCCCAGCTTCTCACGCACGTTGAGCGTCACGTTCGCCGTCTGGTCCGCCGAGACCGTCACCGAGGCCGGGATCGACTGGCCCGGCGCGACCTCGAAGCCCTCGGGGGGCGTCAGGTCGAGGGACCAGGTTCCGGTCTCCAGGTTCTCGAACCCGAAGGAGCCGTCGGAGCCGCTCGTGGCGTTCCGGGTGGTGGCGCCGGTCTTGCTGGCCTGGACGGTGGCGCCGGAGACACCGGTGCCGTCGGTCGTCTCGACCGCACCGGAGATGTTGCCGGTCTCGGGCGGCGGAGTCACGCCGTTGCCGTTTCCGCCGTCTCCGCCGCCGCAGGAGATCGCCCACACCGAGATCAGGCCCGCCGCCAGCACGACGCCCAGGCGTCCCGCGAGCTTCATACCATGAGTCGCGTCCATGATCGTCCTCCGTCTCGTGATGTTCGCGTTCGATCCGTCACCGCCGATGCGGCGTCGGAGTCCCTCTCTCCGATTCCTGCAAGATGCACGCCCCGATCACTGCAAGATGCACGCCCGCCGGGGAGCGCGGGTCGTTCGCTTCACGGGCCGCCGTTCGGGTCGGCCGGTCGCACGGGGACCGGCGTGAGCTCGGCTTCGTCCCGCCCGGGCCCGAGCTGGCCGAAGCGGTTCTCGCCCCAGCAGAGGGCCCGGTGCCCGGGCCCCACCGCGCAGCTGTGGAAACCGATTCCTCCGACGGCCGTGAGCCGGGCGTCCGACCGGACCGGAGTGGGACGCGTCCGCTCCTGCGTCGTGCCGTCTCCGAGCTGGCCGGAGACGTTCACCCCCCAGCACAGGACCTCTCCCGTCCACCGGGCCGCACACGTGTGGCCGTGGCTCGCGCCCACGGTGCGGAAGTCCGCGGAGGCCGCGACGGGGGTCGGGCTCGGCCGGGTCTCCCGGGTGCCGTCGCCCACCTGTCCCTTTCCGTTCCACCCCCAGCAGAGGACCTGGTCGTCGGTGGACACCCCGCAGGCGTGGAAGCCGCCGGTCGAGATCGTCCGGAACCGGTGTCCCCCCACCACGGGCGTCGGCTCCGTCTCCCGGAGGCTCGTCCGGCCCACGCCGAGCTGTCCGAAGCCGTTCCGGCCCCAGCAGAAGGCCCGGCCGTCCGTGCGGATCCCGCACGTCTGGATCGCCCCGGAGGTGATCTCCGTCCAGCGGCCGCCCCCGGCCACTCTCGTGGGCGTCTCCGAGGGCTCCCTGTCACCCGTGCCGAGCTGACCGTTCAGGTTCGAGCCCCAGCAGAGACCCAGCCCCTCCGTCGTCACCCCGCAGGTATGGGCGTCGCCGGCGTTGATCGTCCTGAAGCGATGCTCCGTGCGGACCTCCACCGGACGGCTCCGGTCCACCCGGGTGCCATCGCCGAGCCGACCACTCCCGTTCTCGCCCCAGCAGTACGCCCGTCCCCCGGCGTCGAGGGCGCAGGAGTGGGCGAGGCCGGCGCTCAGGGCCACCCATTCCCGGTCGGCCTCCACCGGGGCCGGTCGGGCCCGGCTCGTCCGGGTGCCGTCTCCGAGCTGACCCATGGCGTTCCTCCCCCAGCACTGGACCTGGTGGCTGTCGGTGAGCCCGCACGTGTGGAGCCCCCCCGCGGCCAGGATCTCGAAGCTGGAGGCCGTCGACACGGTCACCTCCGCCGAAGTCGGCTCCTCCCGGCACCCGAGCGCCGCGAGCGTGGCGCACAGGGCGAGGACGAACCCGGTTCGGCCGACGCTGGAGGCGTCTCCTCCGGCGCCGGCCCTCACGAATACAGAACGCACGGCCCCCGGAATCCTGTTCCCCAGCCGGGAATTTCCACACGAAACCCTTAGGAAATTATTGATAAACTTTAATTGCTGACGGGTCAAGCAAATCGCCGCCTGCAGCGGCGGAGGCGCAGGAGATCGGGATTCGTCGTCCCGGAGCGGCGCCGAGCCGCCCACCCGGGCGACCGGTTGACCGGATCCCCGGCGACCGGCACTGTGGGGATCCCCGCGTGAGCCAGTCATCTTCACGGACCATACAGTCGGGAGTCACCCGCAATGAGCCGTTCGTCGCACGTCGCCCTCCGGGGCCCCCGTTCCCTCTTCGTCGTAATGACCTCGATCCTGGCCGGGGCGTTCTTCGTCCTGGCGCCCGCCGGTCCCGCCGGCGCCCAGGAGGCGGGCGCCGGCCTGAATCCGGCCCTCTTCGGCGACCTGGACTACCGGAGCGTCGGCCCCTCCCGGGGCGGCCGGGTCACCGCCGTGGCCGGTCACCGCTCCCACCCCCACACCTTCTACATGGGCTCCACGGGCGGGGGCGTGTGGCGCACCACCGACTACGGCAACACCTGGCGCAACATTACCGACGGCCACTTCGACGCCACGGCCGCCATCGGCGCCATCGAGGTCGCCGACTCGGATCCCGACGTCATCTACGTAGGGACGGGCTCCGACGGCATCCGCTCCAACGTGATCGTCGGCAAGGGCGTCTACAAGAGCACCGACGCCGGCGAGAGCTGGACCCACGTGGGCCTGGGCGACGCCGGCCAGATCGGACGGATGGCCGTCGATCCGAACGACTCCGACCGGGTCTTCGCGGCGGCCCTGGGCTCCCCCTTCGGCAAGGGGGCCGAGCGGGGCGTCTTCCGGAGCACCGACGGCGGCGAGAGCTGGGAGAAGGTCCTCTTCATCGCCGACAGCGTGGGCGTCTACGGCCTGGAGATGGCGCCCGACGACCCGAACACGCTCTACGCCAGCGCCTGGCGGGGCGAGCGGAAGCCGTGGACGATCATCAGCGGGATGCAGGCCTCGGCCGGAGGCGGCGTCTACCGGTCCACCGACGGCGGCGACAGCTGGGAGCAGATCAACGACGGGCTCCCCGGCGGGCTCATCGGGAAGATCGACCTGGCCACAAGCGCCGACGACCCGGACCGGGTCTACGCCCTGGTCGAAGCGCCCGAGCCCGACGAGGGGCTCTACCGCTCCGACGACCGGGGCGAGACGTGGGAGCACGTGAACGACCGGGAGGGCCTGATGGCCCGGCCCTTCTACTACACGAACGTCCACGCCGACCCCACCGACGCCGACCACGTCTACGTCAACAACGAGGGCTTCTACGAGTCCACCGACGGGGGCGACAGCTTCGAGCGGCGCCGCACGCCCCACGGGGACAACCACCACATGTGGATCAACCCCGAGAACCCGGAAATCTTCGTCCAGTCCAACGACGGGGGCGCCAACGTGACGCTCGACGGCGGCGAGACCTGGTCCGGGCAGCACAACCAGCCCACCGCCGAGCTCTACCAGGTGGACGTCGACGACCGCTTCCCCTACTGGCTCTACGCCGGCCAGCAGGACAACTCGACGATCGCCGTGCCGAGCCTGCCCCCCGCCGAGCCGGCGCCGGCCGGCCCCGAGGCGTGGTGGAAGGCGATCGGGGGCTGCGAGACCGGCCCCGCCGTGCCCAAGCCCGGCTCGGACCCCCTGGTCGTCTTCGCCAACTGCAAGGGCCGCTTCGGCCAGTTCCTGATGGAGACCGGGCAGGAACAGCAGTACTACGTGGGGGCCGAGGACATGTACGGGACGAACCCGGCGAACCTGATCTACCGCTTCCAGCGGACCGTGCCGATCGAGGTCTCGCCCCACCAGCCGAACATCGTCTATCACGGCTCCCAGTACGTCCACAAGACGACCAACGGGGGCCAGACGTGGGAACGGATCAGCCCGGACCTGACGGCCTTCCGCCCGGAGCGGCAGGTGGTCTCGGGCGGGCCGATCACCCGGGACATCACCGGCGAGGAGCACTACTCGACCCTCTACGTGATCGAGG
>CAZMPV010000063.1:0-11070 GCA_964567985.1 uncultured Gemmatimonadaceae bacterium | reverse complement strand
CCCAATGCGCTGCTCGACCTGCGGAGAGGAACTCGGTCCCGCCGACCGGAGCTGCTCGGTCTGCGGGACGCCGGCGCGTCGGGAGGGCTCCTTTCCCCTCCGGCTCCGCCGCTGCCCGCGATGCGGTTACCAGGGGCAGGGGGTGAGCTACTTCCGCCGAACCCAGCACCTCGTGATCCTGGTGGTGCTCGGGCTCTTCACCTACGGGCTCGGAGGCCTGGTTTACTGGGCGGCCCGGCGGAAGAACCGGATCTGTCCCGACTGCGGGCTGGGCTGGGAGCACGCAAGCCGGCGCCTCCCGGCCGGGCGGGAAGCCGGCGAGGCCGTCCCGCCGGGGTCGCCGGACGAGAGCGATCTCCCGTCGAACGGGATCAAGCGCCGGGTCCTGGGCGTGGCCGGGATCCTCCTGGCGGCGCTCCTGATCTCGGTGGGCATCGTCGAGACCGAGCTGGCGGTCGTCGCGGTCGGGGGGGTGTTCGGCCTCGGGGGATCGGCGACTTTCTGGTGGGGATGGCGGGCGCTCCAGAGCCGCCGGGACGCCCTCATGTCCGCGCTTCAGCGGAAGGTCCTCCTCCTGGCCGGCCGGAAGGACGGCACCCTGACCGTGACCGAGGTCGCGGCCGACCTGGACCTCTCCCTGGAGGCCGCCGAGAAGGTCCTGATATCCATGGACGACGGCTTCCGGGTCCGCTCGGAGATCACCGACGAGGGCCTGCTGCTCTACGAGTTCCCCGAGATCCAGCACCGGGCGCGCCTGGAGGGCGGCGGCGAGCGGGGTTGAGCCCCTCCCGGGCCGGGCGGTTCACTCCGGGGCGGGCTCGGTCGGGGACGCGGTCCGCCGTGCCGTCCGGGTGACCGTGAGCCCGCCGATCACCACCGCGGCGCCGGCGAGCTGGAGGAGGCCCGGCGTCTCGCCGAGCCAGAGCCACGCCGTGATCAGCGCGACCACGGGGACGAGGTTGGAGTAGACGGCCGTCCGGGAGCTTCCCAGCCGGCGGACGCCGTAGTACCAGAGGAAGTAGGCCACCCCGATGGCGAGCACTCCGGCGTACGCCACGCCCCCCCACGCCGCGGCTGAGAGCTGGAGCGGAGAGCTCCGTGCCATGTAGGGAAGCCCCATCGCCACCAGGCCCGGCGTCCCCACCCAGATCGTCCACGCGGTGACCCGGAGGGATCCGTAGCGGCGGGTCAGGTTGCGCCCACCGACGGTGTAGACGGACCAGATCAGCGACGCTCCGATCATCATCATGTCTCCCACCATGCTCTCCCCGCCCAGGGCGACCTCCCGGGGACCGCCGGCGACCACCAGCACCATTCCCACGACCGTCGCCCCGACCCCGAGCCAGGCGCTGGCGGGCGGCCGCTCGTGGCCCAGGAGGGTGGAGAGAATGATCGTCCAGACCGGGGTGGTGGCCAGCAGCACGGCCGAGTTCCCCGCCAGCGTGGCGTCGAGCCCGAAGATGAAGAGGAGCTGGTAGGCGACGTTCCCCAGGATGCCCAGGCCCACGAGGAGCGCCCGGTCCGAGGGCTCGATCGAGGGTCGGGGACCGCCTCGCAGCCGGAGCATCAGGAAGAGAACGGCCGCCGCGAGGGGAAAACGGAGGGCGTTGAACGCCAGGGGATGGACCTCCTGGAGCACCACCTTGATGACCGAGAAGTTGATGCCCCAGATCAGCGTGAGGGAGAGGAGGCCCAGCTCGGTGGTGAGGTCTCCGCCGTCTCCGGTGCCGGCCGCCGCCAGGGCCGACGGGGCCGGGTCGGCGTCGTCGCTCCAGCCCGTCTCCCGCTCGTCGTCTCCCACCCGCTCTTCCTTCCAGATCGATGGTTTTCAGCGCCTTCGGCCCCGGGGCGGCCCGGGTCCCGGTCCGGGAGCCGCATTGTGCTCCGGCCCGCCAGGAAGTAGAATTCAGATGCCCTCCCTTCAAGCTACCAGACCCTACACTTATGTCCACGAGCGATGTCGTCCGCCTCGACGAATACCGAGGCCGCAGACAGGAGCGTCTGGAGCGGGGCCTGGCTCTCTACGGGGCCGACCCCGAGCGGGCGCGTCTCGCCGCGCTCCTCTGGCAGACGATCGAGCTGACCGGAGGAGACCGGGCCGCCGCCGTCTGGGTGGACGAGTACGGCCCGGGGCTGGTCCACGTCCACTGCGTCCTCGACCTGGCCTCCGACGAGCCCCGCCGGAGCTTCTCCCTGGAGATCCTGCGCAGAGCGTGGGAGGACGGGGTGCCCGGCCTCCTGGACCTTCCAGAGCCGGGTGCCGGGGAGCAGATCCTCCCCGGCGGCTCCCGGAGCCTGGCGGCCGTGGCCCTGGGGAGCGACGGGGTCCGGGCCTGGTTCCTCGTCGTCGACTCCCGCACCCCCCGCCCTCCCCTCTCGGGAGAGGTCTCCGACACCTTCATGTTCCTGGCCGGCGAGTGCAGCTCCTGCCTCCTCCACCGGGACCTGGAGGTGCCCTCGGGCGAGCCCCGGGAAGGAGCCGGCGGCGAGGACTTCGAGCGCCTCCGGCAGGAGCGCTTCACGGGCTGGCCGGTTCTCCGGGACGTGGAGGGCAAGACGGAAGACGGGGAGACGAGTCGCCGGATCACGGCACGCTTCCTGGTCACCCGCCTCCTGCGGGGGGTCCTGGACGACGACCTGACCGTGGACCCGGACTCCCTCCAGCACCAGATCGAAGGGGTCCGGAGGGAGCTGGACGACGCGCCGGTCGGCGGGGACGAGCCCCGCGCCTGGGTTCGCGTCCTCGACGCCCTGGAGGCCGGCGATCTCCGGGAGCTGACCGGGGCCGTCCTCGAGCTGGGAGACCGGGTCGAGTGGCAGGGCCACCTCTTCGGAGCCCGGGAGCTGCATCGGATCGCCTTCGACCTGGCGGTGGCCCGGGGCGACGTGGAGTCGGCCGCGGACGCGGCCCGCGTCCTGGGCAGGGCCTGCCGGAAGATGGCGGACTGGTCCGCGGCCGGCGAGTGGTACGAGTCGGGACGCGAGATCGCCCGCAGCGGCGGCCTCCGCCGGGCCGAAGCTCTGATCGTGGACGGCCTCGGAAACCTCCGCCGGGAGCGGGGCAACCTTCCGGCCGCCCGTGAGCTCTACGAGGAAGCCCTCGCGATCGGCAGGTCCCTGGACGATCGGCGGGTCCTGGGGAGCGCCCACCAGAACCTGCTGATCGTGGAGAAGCACGAGGGCCGCACCGACGAGGCGATCCGCCACGGCTGGGCGGCGGTCCAGGCCTACGACACCGACGAGCGCATGCTCGGCGCGCTCACCGATCTGGGCGACGTCTTCATCCGATGCGGGGCCCTGGACGCCGCCGAGGACGCATTCTCGGTGGTGGCCCGGCGGACCGGGAAGCTCGACGTGCGGGTCCTCGGCCTCGACGCTCTGAGCCACATCGCCGCGCTCCGGAACGACGGCGACGCCTTCCGGAAGCGGGTGGAGCGCGTCGAGCGGGAGCCCTGGTCCGACGTGAGCGTCGGGATGCGGGCCCAGGTGCTTCTCTTCCGGGGCAGGAGCCACCGGGCCCTGGGCCAGGTGGACGAGGCCGTGGCCACCCTGGAGGCGGCGTTGGCCCTGGCCGAGGAGCACGAGGTGAACAAGGTGCTCTTCGAGGCCGAAGGCCTCCTGCGGGAGCTGCGGGAGGGGCGGTCGGAGGAGTCGTCCTGGACGGAAACCGACGACCTGCCGCCGGCGAAGCCGGAGACGATCGTCGAGGTGGGAGAGCCCCTGGCACGGATGGCCAGGGCACCGGCCGAAGCGGCCCTCTAGATCTTCAGGGCCCTCCAGCCCGTCGGGCCGGCTGTCTGTTCACGACACCCGACCCTGCGCCCCGGGCCCGGGGATGGTCCCCGGCCCGGAGCGGCGCCGGTCGCGCCGGACCTCGGGTCAGTTGTCGGAGCCGAGGTCGTAGTTGTCGGAGCCGAGATCGTAGTTGTCGGAGCCGAGGTCGTAGCAGACGCCGTCCTCGCACTCGGGACCGGTGGGCGATGTGCAGGCGCTGGTACCGACGGCCAGACCCAGGACAGCGACGAGAGCGACGGCGGCGCGAAGCTTCTTCATTGCGATTCTTCCTCGTGACGAAATTGGGCTCGTAGCGAGCAGGGTCCTGCGTAACTCGTAAGAAACATCCGGGAAGGGGCACCGGATGACCGATTCATTTTCAGACGTGGGTATATCTTTTTCGAAGGTGCCATGGCTCTGATCACCGTTTTCGCCCGGGATCGCGGCCTTCGAGGCCGGGTCGCCGAAGTTCTCGACGAGGACCACACGGTGGCGGGCTCGCCGTCCTGGTCGAGCTTCGCCCGGCTGGTCCGGGAGCGGCCGGCGACGGCGGGAGTGGTGGATCTGGGGTCGCTGCCGAGCGGAGCCGGCGCCGTGGGACCGCTGGTCCGCTTCCGGACCCGCTTCCCCGGGCTGGGGCTCGTGGTCCTGGTCCACCAGGAGCGGGATCCGGTCGTCCTCTTCCGCCTCGGGGGAACGGGCATCCAGAACGTCGTCCTCCTGGGCCACGAGTCCATGTCCCGGGTCCTTCCCAAGTCGGTCGGCCGCGCCCTGGACCGGGGGGTGGCCTCCCTGGTGAGCCGAGCCGTGAGCGCCTATCTTCCGGCCCGTGAGTTTCGGGCCGTCCGCAGGGGGCTGGACGGCATCCACGAGCACTGGTCGGCGAAGGAGTTCTCCGCGGAGATCGGGCTCAGCCGTCCCTTCCTGAGCGAGTGCTTCAAGGAGTGGGGGCTGCCCTCGGTCGGGCACTTCCTCCTCTGGACCAGGCTCCTCCACGCGGGGTACTGGCTCACCGATCCGGGACGCACGGCCGAGAGCGTCTCCCGCCAGCTCGAATATTCGAGCGGGGCCGCCTTTCGCCGGGCGTTGAAGCACTACACGGGGGAGACGCCGACCGGAGTGATCGAGCGGGGCGGGTTCTCCTTCGTCCTCCGACACTTCCTGGACGCCTGCAGCTTCCGGAGGATCGGAGTCGGAACCCCCGCCGCCTGAACAGGAGTACGGGCTTCCAGAGGAGGAGCCGGTGCGGCGCTTCGAGGACGACGAGGGAGGCTCGTGGGAGGTCGTCGTGGGACGGGAGTCCTGGGGCGCCTTCTTCGCCATCTTCGTGCCGCGTGGTGGGAGCGACGGGCGTCGGATCCGCCAGGCGATGCTCGACGCCGGGGACGGCACCGAGGCGGGACGGACGCTGGAGGAGATGAGCGAGGACGCCCTCCGGGACCTCCTCGGTGAGGCCGAACCGAAAGAACTGGGGTAGCGCGACGGCGCCCCCGAACGGAAGAGGAGAAACGACGGGATGCGAGAGTTCGAGGATCGGGACGGCGTGCGATGGAAGGCCACGGTCCGGGAGCGACCGGGTCGGGACTACAAGGGTCGCTTCTACTTCTACCTCCAGCCCGTGGACGCCTCGAAAGAGGAAGGGGTGGCGCTCCTGGACGTCCGCTGGAACAGCCTGAAGACCGCAGAGCGCACACTCGAGACGATGTCGGGCGTGGAACTCCGTCGCCGTCTCCGGCAGGCGGTCGGCCGGAGCCGGAGCCCTTCCGAAGCCTCGCCCTGAGCCGGGGGTGCCGGCCGAGGCCTCCTTCGCCGACGTCCGCCGCCGGGAGTTCCCCGGAGCCGGCGACGGCGTCTATCTGAACGCCGCCAGCTTCGGGCTCCTTCCCCGGCGGAGCATGGAGGCCGTCCGGGAGCTCACCGAGGCCCGGGGGGGACCGGGGCGCTTCGACGAAGCGGAGCTGGGCGAGGCCCTGGAGCGGGCCCGCTCGACCGCGGCCCGGCTGATCGGCGCCCGGGCGGAGGACGTCGTCCTCGCCCCGAACACCTCCTACGGCGTGAATCTGGCCGCCGCCCTGGCCCGCCGCCGCGAGCCCGGCACGATCGTGGTGAGCGACGGGGAGTTTCCCGCCAACGTCTTCCCGTGGATGCCCCTCCGCCGGGAAGGCTTCCAGGTCGAGCGGGTCCCCGCCGACGAGCTCGGCCGTCCCGACGAAGGCCGGCTCCTGGAACGGATCGCCGCCGCCGACGTCCGGGCCTTCGCCCTCTCCAGCGTACAGTTCTCAACCGGCTACGCCGCGGACGTGGAGGCCTTCGGGCGGACGTGCCGGGAGCACGATGTGCTCTTCGCCGTGGACGCGATCCAGTCCCTGGGCGTCGTCCCCCTGGACGTGGAGGCGTGCGGGATCGACGTCCTGGCCTCGGGAGCCCAGAAGTGGCTCTGCTCCCCCTGGGGCTCGGGCCTCGCCTGGATCGCCCCCCGTCACCGGGACGACTTCGATCCGCCGCTGGTGAGCTGGCTCGGGATGGAGGGTGCCACGGACTTCCAGCGCCTCCTGGAGTATCGTTACGAGTTCGCCGGGGACGGGCGGAAGTACGAGCTGGCGACGCTGGGCATCCAGGACTACGTCGGCATGTCACGCTCCATCGAGCTGATCCTGGAGGTGGGAGTGGAGCGGATTCGTAGCCACGTGGCCGACCTCGCCGAGCCCCTCTTTCGCTGGCTCGAGGAGACCGAAGGAGCGGTCGGGATCACGCCTCGGGAGCCGTGGAGGAGGGCCGGCATCGTCTCCTTCCGCATCCCGGGGCAGGAGCGGGCGGTGGCCGCGCTCCGGGAGGCGGGGGTCGAGCTGGCGGTCCGGGGCGGGGCGGTGCGGCTGGCCCCCCACCTCTACAACACCCGTGAGGAGCTGGAGGGCGTGGTCGAGATCCTGGACGGGGCCGTCGCCGGAGCCCCGCCGCGGTGAGGTCCGCGAGAAGGCGATGCTCGGATCCACCCCGGATGTCCCGGGGCGTTCAGTCGTCCCGACCCGAGGCGGAGGCGTTCGCGGCGAAACCGTCGGAGGGCCGCCAGAAGGAGGCCAGGCGCATGCTCACCCGGTCCTCTACCCGCTTCGCGGCGCCGGTCGAGGGGATGTCGTTCGAGACGATGCTGAACGCCAGGCGCTCACCGCTCGCCGCCCGCACGACTCCGCTCAGGGCCGAGACCCGCTCGATGGTGCCCGTCTTCGCCCGGAGGTTGCGTGCCGCCGGGCTCCGGTACATCCGGGACAGCTCCCGGTAGTTTCCCGCTTCCGGGAGGGTGGCCCAGAAGGGCTCCCAGTGGGGAGAGCGTGCCATGTGATCCAGGAGCCGGACGAAGGCGTGGGGGCTCACCCGGTTCTCGGGAGAGAGGCCGGAGCCGTCGAAGGGCCGGACCTCGTCGGGGGGCACGCCGGCCCGCTCGACGAGGAAGCGGTGGACGACCCGGGTGCCCGACCGGAACGAGGCGTCACCGGCCACGACCCGGCCCAGGGTCCGGAGGATCGCCTCGGCGTACAGGTTGTGGCTCCGCTTGTTGACCACCTTCAGCAGCTCGGAGAGCGGCGCCGAGGCGTGCTCCGCCAGGATGCGGGGTCGAGGCTTCGGGTCCATGGCCGGCACCCAGAGGGAGCGTCCGGAGAGTGGCGAGGCCGACGGGCTCTCGACCTGCCGGGCCTCTCCCCGGACCTCGATGCCCTCCTCCACCAGGACCTGCCGCAGGCGGTGGGCCGCGTAGAGGGCGGGATCGTTCACCGTGAGTCGGCGCCAGAGGCCGGTGGACGTCGTCCGGAGCTCGCCCACGATCTCCACCGGCTCGGTCGGCTCCTCCCTCACTGCCCAGACCGGGTGACCCGGGCGGCCGGCCACGGTGCGGCCGGTGATCTCCATGGGGATCGGGACGTCCCGGGGGATCGTCTCCACTCGGAGCGGCGTGCCCGGGGCCGGCCCCGGCCCGATGCGGAGCGTGGCCACGTTCTCGTTGTAGGAGAGACCGGTCACCGGGGCCGCGAACCAGTCGTTCAGGTCCCGCCGGCTCCAGCCCTCGGGCCGGGTCGCCCCGGAGAAGTACGTCCCGTCGCCGAGAACGTCGCCCTCGACGGCGCGAATGCCCCGTTCCCGGAGGCGCCGGGCCATGCGCCGGAAGGCCCGGTCCCCCGATCGGTCCGAGAGGGACGGGTCGCCGGTGCCGTAGAGGAAGAGGTCTCCCTCGAGGACCCCTTCGTCCGTCGAGCCCGTAGCGAGGAGGAAGGTCCGGAAGCGGTATTCGGGCCCCAGGTGGTGGAGCGCCGCCGCCGCCGTGAGCAGCTTCACGTTCGAGGCCGGCGCGAAGGTCCGGTGGGCATTGTGGGCGAAGAGGGTGTCACCCCGTTCCAGGGACGTGACCAGGACGCCCCACTCGCCTCCGGACCGGCGATCGAGGGGCAGGAGGCCCCGGATCTCGCTCTGCAGGGCCCGGACGCGGGCCGACGCCCCGGCCTCGTCGTCGACGGGGGCGACGAGGTCGGAGGGGACTCCGGCCGGCCGGAGCCGCGCTTCACTTCCGCCCGCCGTCGCGCCGACGGCTGCCGCCAGCCCCCCGACGAGCAGGGAAGCGACGAGGGCCGTGCGTACGGCTCCGGACCGCCCCGTCATGGGAAGGGTTGCTCCTCTCGGAAGATGACCACTTGAAAGGGTACCGACTCTGAAATCTGCCCACCGGGTTCCTGAAGAGTCAAGCTGGGCTCACGGGTCACGGGGGGGTGAGCCGGTCCCGGTCTCGCCGGTCATCCCCTCCAGGGGATCCTGCCCGACCAGCGGGATCACGACCCCCGGGTTCAGGATTCCGTCCGGATCCAGCGTCTCCTTCACCCGTCGGAACGCGTCGGCGGCGGTGCTTCCCCAGACCCGCTCCAGGAACGGTGCCCTCACCCGCCCGTCCCCGTGCTCGCCGCTCAGCGTGCCCCCCAGGTCGGAGACCAGGGCGGCGGTCTCCTCGAGGATCGTCCGGACCCGGTCCCGCCAGCCGCTCCGCTCGACGTCGACCAGGGGATTCACGTGGACGTTGCCGTCCCCGGCGTGGCCGAAGACGACGGCGTCGGTCTCTGCGTCCACCAGGATCCGATCCAGCCTCCGGAGGTAGTCCGGGAGGCGCTCCGGCGGCACCACCGAGTCCTCGACGAACTGCATGGAGACCCTGCCCTCCGCCGCCGCCCGGGCGATCGTGGGGCTCGCGGCGTGGCGGATCTCCCAGAGCCGCTCGCGCTCGTCCGGGGTCCGGGCGGCCCGGAGGCTCCCACCCGCTCCCTCCGCCAGCTCCTGAAGACGGTCCAGGTCCCGCTCCACCTCGGTCGGGCTCCCCTCGACCTCGTAGAGGAGGAGGGCGTAGGCGTCCCGGGCCAGCTCGCCGAGGTCGGGGTGCTCCCCGGTCCGGGCCAGCTCCAGGAAGCGCCGCCCGAGGAACTCGCAGGCCGACGCGCCGAGCTCGCCGGCCGCCCGGACCCCCCGCAGAAAGGCGTCCGGCGTGGGCATCGCCACGACCGCCACCGCCCGTGCACGGGGCAGGGGGGCCAGGGCCAGCTTCACCTCCGTCACCAGACCGAGCGTGCCCTCGCTCCCGATCAGGAGCTGAACCGGATCTCCGGAGGGGAGGAAGCGGTCCAGGGCGTAGCCGCTGGCGTTCTTCCGGACCCCCGGCCAGGCGTCGGAGAGGGCGCTCCAGCGTGGACGAAGCGCTCGATGGAGGTCCCGGAACGCCACCGGAGGTTCGTCCCCGGCCTCCAGATGGAGGATCTCTCCGTCGGCCGTCACGACGGTGAGGGAGCGAACCCAGTCCCTGGTGGCGCCGTAGCGAAAGCTCCGGGCCCCGGCCGCGTTGTTGGCCACCATCCCCCCGACGCAGCAACGGTCGGCGGAGGACGGCAGGGGCGGGAGGAAGAGGCCCGCTCTCCGGGCGGCCCGGTCCACGGCGCCGGCCCGGACGCCGGGGCCGACCCGGACCGTCCGGGCGTCGGGATCCACCGGGTCCATCCGATCGAAGCCCCGGGTCAGGTCCACCACGACGCCGGCGCCCACGTTGCCCCCCGGCATCCCGGTGCCTCCTCCCCGGGGGATCAGGTGGAGACCGGTCTCGCCGGCCCACCGGGCGAGCAGAGCCGCGTCTTCGGTATCGGCGGGACGGGCGAGGGCGGCCGGTCGAAACGCGAAGGGGCCCGCGGCCCGGGCGTACTCGCCGGGAACTTCGTCCCCGGCGAGGAAGGCGCCCCGGAAGGCTTCGGGAGGGGCGGGAACGCTCGCTATGGAGCTCTGGATCAGGTCGGGGCCCCGTCGACCCGGGCCGCGCCCTCGGGCTCGCACTCCGGACAGTAGCCGGTGAACTCGAGTCGGTAGCCCGTGATGCGGAATTCACCGACACCGGAGTGGAGGTCGTCGAGGTCCTCCTCGTCGAGCTGTCCGCCCACGTCGAAGACCCGTTCGCAGGAGAGACAGCGAGCGTGGTGGTGGGGATCCGTCCGTCCGTCGTAGCGGGCGGATCCGTCGCCGTAGGCGAGCTTCCGGGCCAGCCCACAGCCCACCAGGGTCTCGAGGCTCTTGTAGACCGTGGCCAGGGAGATGCCGGGCACCTCGCTCCGGACCGCCAGGAAGACCTCGTCGGCGGTCGGGTGCGTATCGGTACCCGAGAGGAAGCGGAAGACGGCTGCTCGCTGCTCGGTGAAGCGCTGGCCGTTCTCCTCCAGGGCGCGTCGGAGGATGCGGTCGCTTGAGTCCTGCTGGCTGGCCATGTTTATTCAGTCACTCCAGGTAAGATCGTCCCTCCCCGACCGGGGAGTCCACGCAGAAAGGTAACCAGCGCGGAGATGACTAGTCAATATCGATTCTTAGTAAAGAGAGTGCCCGGCGCGGCAGGTACTGCTTCCGGAAGTCTCCTACCCCCGACCCCCCGGGGAGGATTCGTCCCGCCCGACCCGAAGTCCCCGGGGGTCGAACCTTCCCGGTCGCCGGGGACGCCCCTCGTCCGCTCCGGGGAGCGGCGGGAGGTCCGCCAGAGGGTCCGACGCCCGTGAGCGAAGCGGAACCCGGCGGAGAAGACGTCCTGACCCTCGAACCCCTCCTCGAGGCCGTCCGGGAGGGGGTCGAAGAGGCCGGCTGGGAGCTATCCGGGCTCCAGAAGACGACGAGCCACCGCTTCGAGGGGCGCTGGGAAGGGGAGTCGACCCGGAGCGCGTACCTCTTCTTCCACCGGGACGACCTCCCCGACTGGGTCAGCATCGACGTCTACCTCGACGAGACCTCCCGGGGCCT
>CAZMPV010000062.1:9001-11085 GCA_964567985.1 uncultured Gemmatimonadaceae bacterium | reverse complement strand
TCGGCGTGGTCGCCCAGGGCGAAGAGGGCGTCGCCCATGAGGAGGACGGAGAGCATGTCGTAGGAGGGCTCGGCCAGGCTTCGCTCGAGGACGGCCCGGGCCTCGGCGGCTCGCCCCGCCTCCAGGTGGGCGATCGCCTCGGTGCTCCGCCGGGCCTCGGCCGCGGTGGCGGCGCCTCCGAACTGGCCGAGGAAGACGTCACGGCCCTCCAGGTTCATTCCGTCCAGGGCGGTCAACGCCCGGGTTCGTACGGCGTCGTTTCCCGTTCGGGTGGCCAGGACGGCTGCGGCCACCGCTTCCTCGACCGAGGGATCCTCCCCGAGGGCCTCGGTGAGCGTCGCGGGGACGGAGCCGGGTTCCGGTTCGGCCACGAGGCTCCAGGCCAGGCGCGCGTAGCTCCAGTCCTCGGTCTCCCGGTCCCACTCAGTCGGTGGACGTCCCATGTTCATCTGCAGGAGACTGGTCCAGCCGGGGAGCCCGGACGCCCACTCCATCACGGACCTGCTCGCTGCCAGGGCTCGGGGCCCGGCCCGGTCCGTCTGGAACATGGTCAGGGAGAGGAAGTTGCGGGACGGTGTCTGCATTTGATCGAGCCGGGACTTCGCCCTCGCCATCTCCTCCGAAGAGCCCCAGACGAAGTCCCACGCCAGGGCGGTGACTTGGACCGTCTCGGGGTCGGCGCCGGCTGAATCGTAGGCCTTCAGGAGTTTCCGGAAGCGCTCTTCGTCTCTCTCGGAGAGGGCATAGCCGAGGAGGTGGGTATAGTAGGGCGAGAACGTGGGCACGAGCTCCACGGCCTTCCGGAAGGCCTTCGGGTATTCGTCCGGCGGGGACATCGCGAGCCAGGGCAGGTGGATGGCATACTCTCCCAGGTAGTTCCAGGCGTCGGCGTCCTCCGGATGGAGCCGGAGGTGTTCCCGGAGGTCGTCGACCAAGGTCCGCTTGGCGTCGTTCAGGGCGTCGTCCACCCGGACCAGGAGGCGCTGTCGAGGCGGGAGCTCCCCGGCCAGCTCGGCGGCGCGCCGGGACGCTTCCCGGGTTTCGTCCGCCGAGGGGTCGACCCATCCCCACGCCTCCGAGAGCCGCCAGAATGCCAGGGCGAAGGTGGAATCGGCGGCGACGGCTTCGTTCAGCGCGTCGATCGCCTCGTCGAAGCGGCTCTGGCGGTAGTGGGCTTCACCCCGGAGGTAGGCCTCGAGGGCCTCGATGGAAGATGTGGCGACGCCGGACGTCCGGGCCGCGGCGTCCTCTCCGGATCCATGGAAGGTCCGGGCCAGCTCCACGGTCAGGGCGTCCACCAGCTCGAGCATCCGGTCGGCGGAGCCTTCCACCTGGACGCTGCCCACCCGTGAGCGGTCGGCCAGGTCGTGGATCTCCGCCAGGAGCCGGACCTGGCTCCCCGCTCCCACCACGCTTCCCCGGATCGCGTAACGGGCGTCGAGGCCGGCGGCCACCCGGAGCGCCTCGTCAAGCTCGGCCGTGAAGGTCTCGCCCACCTGGGTCCGCCACCGGGCCACAACGGTGCCGGCATTGATGGTGCGGAGACCGCCCAGCCCCTCCAGGTTGGTGGAGAGAAGATCGACGAGCCCTTCGCCGTAGAGTCCCACTTCCTCGCCTCGCGTCTCGAAGGGGAGGACGGCCACGGCCGTGGGCGTGCCGTCGGCGGACGCCTCCGTGGGGCGGAGAATTCCCTGGCCTCCGGTCACGGCCACGTAGACGCCGGCGGCGCCGAAGAGGAGGGAGAGCGCCACGACCCCGCCCAGGATCGCCCGGCCCCACGTCAGGTGGGGGAGCCGGCCGGCTTTCAGGCTGGCAAGGGCGTCCGTCGGGGCGACCTCCCAGTCGGTGGGTCGGGCACCGACGGCCTCGGCCTCAGTGGTGGAGGGCAGGGACTGGACCCAGGCGGTGGCCAGCACCACCACGAGCCCGATGCCCAGGAGGAGGACGGCCACGGGCAGCACCCAGTCCGGGAGCTCCAGGGCCTCCACCAGGACGTCCGCCACCTCGAGGACGCCCCAGGACGCCCCGAGGTAGACCAGCAGAACCTGGACGATCCGGGCGCGCTTCAGCCGGTCCCACAGGGA
>CAZMPV010000062.1:0-8901 GCA_964567985.1 uncultured Gemmatimonadaceae bacterium | reverse complement strand
GCCTCTCGAACGCCGACCCCGACCTCTACCGCGCCGCCACCTTCCGGAACGTGGGGCCCGCCCGGGGCGGGCGCGTCACGGCCGTCACCGGATTCCGGGGGGAACCCTACCGCTATCTGATGGGAAGCGTGGGCGGCGGCATCTGGGAGACCACCGACGCCGGCGAGACCTGGAAGAACGTCTCCGACGGAGAGCTCGGGGTCGGCCCGGTGGGCGCCCTGGCCGTGGCGCCCTCCAACCCGGAGCGCATCTACGCGGGCACCGGCTCCGGCGGCGTTCGGGGCAACGTGTCGGTCGGCGACGGGATGTACCGGAGCGACGACGGGGGCGGGAGCTGGCGGCACCTCGGCCTGCCCGAGTCCCATCACATCAACGTGATCCGGGTCCACCCCGACGACCCCGACCGGCTCTGGGTCACCGCCCTGGGCCACGTCTTCGGCGACAATCCGGAGCGGGGGATCTACCGCTCCGTGGACGGCGGTGGGAGCTGGGAGCAGGTCCTCTCGGTGAGCGACTCCACGGGCGCCATCGACCTGATCATGAGCCCCGACGACCCGGCCACCCTCTACGCGGCCATGTGGACCGCGGAGCGGAAGCCGTGGGCCATGTTCTCCGGCAGCACCGAGGGCGGCATCTACAAGACCACCGACGGCGGCGACAGCTGGGAGAAGCTCGGCGGCGGGCTCCCGGAGATGGTGGGCCGGATCGGCCTGGCGGTCTCGCCGGCGGACCCGGACCGGATCTACGCCCTGGTCGAAGCCGACGGCGATGAGCGCGGCCTCTACCGCTCGGAGGACCGCGGGACCACGTGGAGCCACGTGAGCGACGACCGGAATATGACCGCCCGGCCGTGGTACTACATGCACGTCGACGTCGATCCCACCGACGCCGACGTCGTCTACATTTCCAACGAGAGCTTCTTTCGCTCCGACGACGCCGGCCGGACGATCGAGCCGGTCTCGACACCCCACGGCGACAACCACGACCTCTGGATCAACCCCGACGACCCGGAGAACTGGATCCAGTCCAACGACGGCGGGGCGAACGTCACCTTCAACGGCGGCGAGACCTGGTCCACCCAGATGAACCAGCCCACCGCCGAGTTCTACACGGTGGAGGCCGACGACCGCTTCCCCTACCGCCTCTACGCGCCCCAGCAGGACAACTCCACGATCAGCCTGCCCAGCAAGGTCACCGGGCCCGTCATCACCCCGAGCCAGGAGTGGTTCGCGGGTCCGGGCTGCGAGACGGGGCCGCTGGCCGTCCACCCGGAGGACCCGAACGTCGTCTACGGGGCGTGCAAGGGCCGGATCTGGCGGATGGACCGGGACGCCGAGCAGCACCGGCCGGTGTGGATCTACCCCCTGGAGTACCACGGCCGCTCGAACGCCGAGCTCCGCTACCGGCGCCAGTGGAACTCCCAGATCGAGTTCTCGCCCCACGACCCGGACGTCCTCTACCACCCGTCCCAGTACGTCCACCTGACCCGGAACGAGGGCCAGAGCTGGGAGACGATCTCCCCGGACCTGACCCGCTGGGAAGAGCATGCGCACCACCACGAGACGCCGCCGGGCGGCCCCCTCACCTACGACCAGACCGGCGTGGAGATCTACGGGACGATCTTCGCCTTCGAGGAGTCGCCCCACCGGGAGGGGCTGCTCTGGGCCGGAAGCGACGACGGGGCGATCCACATCAGCCGGAACGGCGGCGACTCCTGGGACGACATCACCCCGGAAGGGCTGCCTCTGCACAGCACCGTCAACGACCTCGTCCTCTCGCCCCGGGATCCGGCGAAGGCGTACGCCGTCGTCCACCGCTACCGGATGGACGACTTCCATCCCTACGTCTACCGGACCACCGACTACGGCGAGACTTGGACGCTGCTGACCGACGGCACGAACGGCATCCCCGCCGACCACCCGACCCGGGCCATCGCGGTGGATCCGGAGCGTGAGGGGCTCCTCTTCGTCGGCACCGAGTTCGGCCTCTTCGTCTCCTTCGACGACGGCGCGAGCTGGCGGCCCTTCCAGCAGAACCTGCCCACCACGCCGGTCACCGACCTGCTGATCAAGCGGGGCGACCTGGTGGTGGCCACCCAGGGTCGCTCCCTCTGGATCCTGGACGACCTCTCGCCCCTGAGGCAGCTCACCGATCGGGTCGCTTCGAGTCCGGCCCACCTCTACGATCCGCCCGCCGCCCACCGGCTGCGTCTGGCCTACGAGGGTGAGCGGGGCAACCGCTGGGCCGAGAACCCCGAGGAGGGCGCCCTCATCCACTACCACCTCGGGGAGGACGTCGGGGGTCCGGTGACCCTGGAGATCCGGGAGTCCGACGGCGACCTGGTGAAGCGGTACTCCTCGAGCCCGGGCGAGGATGCCGAGGTGGCCGGGGAGATTCCCGCGGAGCCCGGCCTCAACCGGATGGTCTGGGACCTGAAGTATCCCGGAGCTTACCTGGCTCCGGGCGTGAACGAAGGCTTCCGCTCCCGCATCTCGGTGGTCACCGGCTACACGGGGGGGGCGTACGCGGTGCCCGGGACCTACACCGTCACGCTGCGCGTCGATGGTGCCGAGCAGAGCCGGGAGCTCGAGGTGCTGAAGGACCCCCGTCTCCCGACGACCGTGGCCGAGCTCCGGGAGAGCTTCGACTTCCAGATCCGGGTCCGGGACCGGATCAGCGAGATCCAGCGGGGCGTGGCCCGGGGCCAGGAGGCCCTGGACGAGCTGGAGCGGGTCATCGAGAACAGCGCGGAAGCCGGGACCGTGGCCCGGGCCCGGGAGGCGAAGGCCGCCCTCGAGGAGGTCCTGGGCGAGCTCTACAAGCACGGCGAGAAAGGCGACCACGCCCACCTCCACCCGGAGCTGACGACCTCCTACGCCCGGATCTACACCATGCTCGCCGAGGCCGACTACCGGCCCCCGGACTCGGCCCACGAGCGCTGGGACGACCTCCAGGGCGAGTACGAGGAGCTCATGGGCCGACTCCGCCGCCTCCTGGATCGGGACGTGACCGACGACGGGGAGGGGTGACGGCCGGCCGGTGAGCCGCGAGCCGGGAGGAGACGGGGAGCGGGCACGGACGTGGAACGCCCGCTACCGGGACGGGGACTGGGTGGACGAGGCCCGGCCGGCCCGGCTCGTCGAGGAGGTGCTGCCGCTCCTTCCCCGGGAGGGCCGGGCGCTGGACCTGGCGTGCGGCGCCGGCCGGAACGCCCTGGCCCTGGCCGAGCGGGGGCTCCGGGTCCTGGCCGTCGACCTCTCCTGGGAGGGGCTTCTCCTGACTCGTCAGCGGGGGTGGGAGCGCTCCCTGCCGATCCAGCCCGTGCTGGCCGACCTCGAGCGCTTCGCGGTCCGACCGGGCCGCTTCGACGTGGTCGTGAACACGCACTTCCTCCTCCGGGAGACCTTTTCGCTGATCCGGGACGCCCTGGCCCCCGGCGGGCTCGTCGTCTTCGAGACGTATCACGTGGACGAGATCGACGTGGTGGGCGGCGACATTCGTCGCGCGTACGCACTCGAGCCGGGCGAGCTGCGCCGGGCCTTCGACGGCTTCGAGGTCCTCCGCCACGAGGAGGGTGTCTTCGAGCGGGAGGGCGGTCAGCGGGGGCTGGCCCGGCTCGTGGCCCGGAAGCCGTGAGGCCGCTCCGGGCCCGGGCATGAGCGACGCCGCGGGCCGGGGACGGCGGCGCCCCGGCAGAGCACTCGTCGTCGCCGCTGCCGCATTGCTGACGGTCACGCTGGTCTGGTGGCTCGTCGGTCGAGCCGTGGCGGACACACGGCGGGTGGAGGTGCACCGGCGGCCCGGGGTGGAAGCCTCCATCGCTTCCTCCGACTCGACCCTCCGGATCCTGGCCTGGAACGTGGCCCACGGCCGGGGCGACGCGGGCCCGGGCCTCTTCCGGAACTGGGCCGGCGGGAGCGGCGAGGAGCGGGTCCGCCGCCTGGAGGCGATCGCGGACGTCATCGAGGAGGCCGACGCGGATGTCGTCGTCCTGAACGAAGTCGACTTCCGGTCGAGCTGGTCCGGCGGGCTGAACCAGGCGGAAGCGCTCGCCCGCACCGCGGGCTACCCGGTCCGCGTCGAGCAGACCAACTACGACGTCCGACTTCCCTTCGCCGCCTTCGTCTTCGGCAACGCCGTGCTGAGCCGGAGGCCCGTCCTGGAGGCCCGCCGGCTGGAGATTCCTCCCCACCGTCGGATCGAGTCGGCGCTGGTGGGGGCGAAGCGGGCGTCGGTGGTGCGAGTCGAGACGGTCCTGGGGCCGGTCGCGGTGGTCCCGGTCCACCTGGAGGTCCGGAGCGACCGCACGCGGCTCGGCGCGGTGCCCGTCTTCCGGCAGCTCCGGGCCCACGAGACCGCGCCCCTGGTCCTGGCCGGCGACTTCAACTCCGCTCCGCCGGGCTGGCCGGGCGCCGGAGACTCCACGGCGGTGGGCCGCCTCCTGGAGCTGGGGTGGTCGAGCCCCCGGACCCGGGGGGCGGCATCGTCCGAGGAGCTGACCTTCCCGACCACCGATCTCCGGCGGGCCATCGACTGGGTCCTGGTGGAGCCGCCGCTCCGGGTCCTGGAGGCCCGGGTGCTGGAGGGAGCCGGCGGGCTCTCGGACCACGCGCCGGTGCTGGCGGTGGTGGGGTGGGAGCGCCGGGCCTCAGCGGAAGAGGGCCTCCGCCTC
This sequence comes from uncultured Gemmatimonadaceae bacterium, assembly GCA_964567985.1. Classification (GTDB taxonomy): domain Bacteria; phylum Gemmatimonadota; class Gemmatimonadetes; order Longimicrobiales; family Gaopeijiaceae; genus CAZMPV01. Next base: position 4,229 of record CAZMPV010000062.1, on the reverse strand, counting down.
GGAGTCGGTCAGGGCCCAGAAGGTGTAGACCGCCAGCGCCGTGCCCCAGGGGAACTTGAACGCGTTGAACGCCGCCATGATCAGGGCCAGGATCCGGCCCCACTCCCGGTAGTTGAGGAGCCCCCAGCCGGCGAGGAGGTTCGGCAGGGCGGTGACGGCGACGCCGATCCCGACCAGGGTGGCCAGGGTGCCCGAGAGGACGCCGGCCGGGATCGCCCCGCCGAGCACGCCCAGCATCCCGAGGCCCGCGAAGAGCCCGAAGAGGACGAGGGCCAGGAAGAGGTCGATGAGGCCGGCGAGGATCTGGAGCCAGCCCAGGATTCGAACGTGAGTTCCCATGGTCTTGTCAGCCTTCCCTCGAGTGCACGGTTCCCGCGCTTCCCATGACGTGCTCCACCGTCGTGAAGTTCCACCGCCGGCCAAGGAGTCGCTCCAGGTCCCGGGCGAGCAGGAGCTCCGGGTCCCGGGGGTGCAGGGAGATCCGGACCGGCCGCCCCCAGGCCCGGGCCAGGGCCAGGTTCCCGGCGTTCGACGCCCGGAGCGCCCACTTGCGGAGGGCGGTGTCGGCCTCGAAGCCCACCAGGGGCAGCGTCCGCCGCCGACCGGTCCGGGCATCGAGAAAGCCGGTCAGGGTCTCGTACCAGCGGAAGGGGAGCTCCGTCAGGTCCGTCGGCGTCAGGGAGCCCAGGGCCCATGCCGGTGGGACGTAGAGGTCCGGGACCGGGAGGCCCCGCTCGCCGAACCAGGCGTGGCAGCGCTCCACGATCTCGACGAGCTCCTCCCGGGGTCGGGAGAGGTGCTCGGCCTGGTCCCGGGAGAGGACGAGCCCGTGAATTCGGTGGCCGAGGCTCGCCGGCTCGGGCGCCCGGTGGCTCCAGCCGTGGCCCGCCAGGTGGTGACCGTCCCGGACCAGGGTCCGGACGGTGTCGAGGGCGTCGGCCGGCCAATCCCGACCGGGTACGACGAGGAGCGTGGCCGGGGGGGCCCCGGCGTCGGCCAGGAGCCGGACCAGCCCGAGGACGTGGGGGAGCGTCCGGGGACCGACGTCGTGGATGGAGACGACGGCCGCTTCCTTCACCGGGTCGTCTCTCTCCGCTCCCGGACGTCGGTCAGGACCTCGACCCAGTGGTCCACCGTCTCGGCGCTCAGCCGCCGTGCGGCGTCGTGGCCCCGCTCCGCCACTTCGCGACGCTCCTCGGCCGGGAGCCGCCGGATCCGCTCGATCGCCTCCAGGACGTTCTCCCCGGGCTCCATGACGTAGAGGCCGTCCACCAGCTCCGGCCACTCCACGATGCCGCAGCTCGGCGAGACCAGGGCCAGCCGGCGCCGGGCCATGCCCTCGAAGGCGGCGGTCCCGAACGTCTCGTGCCGGGACGGCAGGACAACCAGGTCCGAGCCGTCGAGGACGTCCAGCACGGTGGGCCGGTCCACCCAGCCGAGGAACTCGACGTTCTCCCGACGGGCGGCGCAGGCGGCGACCTCTTCCCGGGCCGGACCGTCGCCGACGAAGCGGAAGCTCAGGTCGGGGAGCGCCTCGGCCGCCTCCACCACGTCCCCGATCCGCTTCTCCGGGGCCAGTCGGCCGATGAAGGTCACGGTCCGGAGCTCGTCGCCCAGGGGCCGAAGGGGCCGGCTCAGGAAGGGAGGCGGAGCCGGAGTCCCCATGAGCTCCACGTCGTCCACGCCCCGGCTCCCGACCGACTCCAGGAGCTCGGCGTTGTGGACGAGCACGGCGTCGCCGCGCCGGAACATGAGGGCGTCGAGCTTCCGGACCACCCACCGGGCGAACCTCCCGAAGCCGGCCCGGTCGCCCCAGTAGAGCTCGGCCAGCTTCGGAAACTCGGTGTGGTACGCGACACAGAACGCCGCGTCGGTCCGGGCGGCGAGCATCAGGGCCAGGAGCCCGTAGAGCCCGGGCGTGGGCGAGACGATGACGTGGGGATCCAGGGCCCGGACCTCCCGCCAGAGGTCGGGAACCCACGGGAGGAAGAGCTTCTGGGTCGGGTCTCCGGGCATGGCGAACCGCCACCCGCCGTCGGCTTCCCGGCTCATCGGCGGCGGGCTCACGAGGCGGACCTCGCCCAGGCGGCCCCGGAGGTGCTCGACCAGGTCGTCGTAGTAGGTCCCGACGCCGTTGCGCCCGGGAGTGGCGTCGGAGATCACGGCGACCCGGAGCCGGCGGGCGGGCACCCGGGGAGCCTCCGCGTCCACCGCGGGTCCGGTCCGCCTCACGATCCGTCCCCGGGATCGCTCCGGGTCCCTGGAGGGAGCGCTCACGTGTCGAATCCGAAGCGGCTGTTCAGGCCGGCGAAGCGCCGCTTCAGCTCGTCGGCGGAGAGGTCGAACTCCTCCAGGGTGTAGCTGTGGCCGCTGGTGTGGGAGCGGGCCCGCTCGCTCATGCGCTCCAGGTGCTCCCGGAAGCCGGGCGAGGGCTCCCAGCCGAAGGCCTCGTACATGGCGAGGATCCGGCCCTTCACGTCCCGGCGGAGCTCGCCGAGAGGGAGGAACGTGGAGCGGTCCGCCCCGGGACCGTCGAGGACGTCCAGGGCGTGCCGGGCGTAGCCCTCCATCATCGCCACGAATCGGTCCCGCACCTCTCGCTCCCCCGGATCCCAGCCGAAGAGACGGGCGCCGTCCTCGAGGGAGCTCAGGAGCGAGGGGACCGCCTCCCGGGGATCCCGGACGCAGCACGCCACCCGGGAGTCCGGAAAGCGCTCTGTCAGGGAGCGCACCATGGGCGTGAAGGACGGATTCTTGCTCAGGAGCCGCTTGTCGGCGCCCACGACGTAGAGGTGCCGCTGGAGGCAGGACCGATAGAACGCCAGGAGCGGCTCCCGCTCCTCCCGCGGCAGCCCGTCGAAGCGGGTGAGCCGCCACACTGCGGAATGATACGGGAAGGGGACGACGAGCAAAACGCAGGCGAAGGCGGGGAGCAGGAGAAAGTAGTCCTCCTCGGGCGCCGAGAGCGAGACGGGGTGCACTTCGTCCATCCACCGGAACGCCAGCCTCTCGATCGCGCCCACGAGCCGGCCGAAGGGCCGGCCGACCGCCCGGTCCACGGCGATCAGGGACAGCCACGCCTTCCGCTCGGTCACCGAAGGGGCCAGGAGCAGCTCCCAGAGCCGGAGCGTCGTGAAGCGCTCGTCGGCTGCCAGGACGCGCTGGACGAAGGAGGTGCCGCTCCGGGGGAGCCCGACGACGAAGAGGGGCTCGGTGACTTCGACGTCCCGGTAGCCGGGGAAGAGGAGGTCGTCCAGCAGGAAGCCGAGCCAGTGGACGGCCTGGAGGACGAGGAACGGAGGAAGGAAGAGGGCCAGCGCCACGAGCCGGCGGGCGTTCAGGGGTCCGGTCGCCCCGGGAGCCCGCAGGGCTTCCCGGAGGAGTCGGCGCAGGAGCCGACCCCGGGGAGGCCTCGGGGGGCGTTTCCCCTCGGCGAGCCCGCTCTCCCGAGCCGGGCCGGCCGCTCCCGGCTTCACGGCTCGCCGGGATCGGCGGGCGGCGTCATGGAGGTCTGCTCCTCCAGGAGCGAGCGGACCGAGCGCTGCTGCTCGATCATCGCCTGGAAGTTGCCCTCCATCGCCTGCCAGACCAGGAGCGCCCCGGCTACGACGAGCCCGGATCCCACCAGGCGCAGCACCCGGCGCCGCCACTCGGTGGAGAGGACGCGACGACCGTGGGAGGCGGCCCAGGCCAGGGCCGACGCCGTCGAGATGTTGGTGCCGAAGAGGACCACCAGGTAGACGACGCCTTCGACCCAGCTCCGGTTCCAGCTCCGCAGGAGGAGGGGCGAGGCGATGACGAGCCAGAAGAGCCAGGGGGCGGGCGAGAGGATGACGCTCAGCGCCGCGTGGCCGAAGGAGACGCTCTGTCCCCGGTCGAAGTCGCTCAGCTCCACGTCGCCGGCATGGCGCCGGAGGAAGCGGACCCCGATGACCGCCACCAGCACCCCCCCGCTGATGCCCAGGAGCGTCAGGGCGGTCCAGCTCAGGCGCTCCAGGAGGAGCGCCGTGAGGAGGAGGGGGATGACATCCGTGACGATGGGCACGAAAGCCAGTCGCAATCCGGCCCGGAAGCCCCGCTCCAGGGCGGTCCCGGCCACCATGGTCGTGTAGGGACCGGGCACGGCTCCCGCGAAGGTGCCCAGGAGCATGGCTGTCAGGATGGTGGAGATCACGGCCCTCGCCCGCTCCGACGGAGTCGCGTTCCGGTCGCCCGAATGGTAGCGGGGG
>CAZMPV010000061.1:2649-11102 GCA_964567985.1 uncultured Gemmatimonadaceae bacterium | reverse complement strand
GGTCCGGATCATGGACCGGCCCGAGCTGATCCTGGACATCTTCGCCACCCGGGCCAGGACCCGGGAGGCCAAGCTCCAGGTCGAGCTGGCCCAGCTCCAGTACCTCCTACCGCGGCTGAAGCGGATGTGGACCCACCTCTCCCGGCAGCGGGGCGGCGGAATCGGCCTTCGCGGGCCCGGTGAGACCCAGCTCGAGACGGACAGACGGCTCATCGACAAGAAGATCACCGACCTCCGGGAGAAGCTCCGGGAGGTCGCCTCGTCCCGGGCCACCCAGCGCAAGCGGCGCCGGGGCGAGTTTCGTGCGTCGCTGGTCGGATACACGAACGCCGGAAAGTCGTCGCTCCTGAAGGCGCTCTCGGATGCCGACCTCTTCATCGAGGACCGGCTCTTCGCCACCCTGGACTCGGCGACCCGGACGGTGGAGCTCGGCGACGGCTACGAGGCGCTCGTCACCGACACCGTCGGCTTCATCCGCAAGCTCCCCCACGACCTGATCGCCTCCTTCCGCTCGACCCTGGAGGAGGCGAGGGAGGCGAACGTCCTCCTCCACGTGATCGACGTCTCCCATCCCGAGTGGGAGAAGCAGAAGAAGGTGGTGGAGGAGGTCCTGGCCGACCTGGAGCTCGACGACCGCCCCCAGATCCTGGTCTTCAACAAGGTGGACAAGCTGACCCACGCCGAGGAGGAGGGGATCCGGGAGCGGGTCCGGGCCTTCCAGGACACGCCGGCCGTCTTCCTCTCGGCCCTTCACGCCCGGGGGCTCGAGAAGCTCACCGACGCCCTGAAGGCCCGGATGCGGGCCCGCCTCCACCACGTGCGGCTCCACATTCCCGCCCGGGACGGCGAAGCCCTGGCCGCCCTGTACCGGGAGGGGGAGGTCCTGGCCACCGAGGAGAACGGGACGGTGATGGACGTGACGGTCCGGATTCCCGACGCGCTCCTCGGTCGCCTGCGGAAGCGGGAGGGCATACAGGTCTCGGAGGTGGCGTGAGCCCCGGCGAGCACCTCTTCTTCGTGGGTCCGGGGAAGGTAGGGCTCGCCCTGGGATACGCGCTCTGGCAGGCCGAAGCGGCGGCGTCCCTCGTCTACTGCGGTCGGCGTCCGGAGCCCCCCTCCCACCCCCTCTTCATCCAGGGAAACGCCCGATACGTCTTCGGCCTCGAGCGTCCCCCGGAGCGGACGACGGCGGTCCTCCTGTCGGTGCCGGACGACGTCCTGCCGGAAGTGGCGTCGGCCCTGAGCGCTCAGGGCGAGGCGCCGCCCGGCGCCGGCGCCTTCCACCTCTCCGCGGCGCTGAACACCGATCCCCTGGCGCCTCTCCACGCCCTGGGCTACAGCGTGGGCATCCTCCACCCTCTTCAGAGCGTGGCCCATCCCGTCACCGGTGCCGACCTCCTGACCGGCGCGTACTTCGCCGTCTCGGGCGAGCGGGAGGCGCTCTCGGTGGCCCGGAGGCTGCTGGGCAAGCTGGGATGTCCGTCGGTCACCATCCCGGTGAAGCGGCGGCCGCTTCATCATGCGGCCGAGGTCTTCGCGTCGAACTACGTGACCGCCGTCATCGCCGCCGCGGCCCGCCTCCTGACCCGGGCCGGCGTTCCCGAGGACGAGGCCCTCGCCGCGCTGCTGCCCCTGACCCGGGGGACCCTGGACAACCTGGAGAGCCTGGGGCCGGAGCAGGCCCTGACCGGGCCGATCTCCCGGGGCGACGTCGAGAGCGTGCACCTCCAACTCCGGATGCTGGAGCCCGACGAGCGGGAGCTCTACCGCGCCCTGGGTCGGAGCCTCCTCGAGATCGCCCGGAATCGGGGGCTCGAGGAGGACGTGGCCGACCATCTCGCCGACCTCTTCACCTCGGAAGGAGAGCCATGAGGTTCTACGTCAACGTCGATCACGTCGCCACCGTCCGGGAGGCGCGGAAGACCGACGAGCCCGACCCGGTGCGGGCCGCGATGCTGGTGGAGCACGCCGGCGCCCACGGGATCACCGTTCACCTCCGGGAGGACCGGCGGCACGTCCAGGAGCGGGACGTCCGCCTCCTCATGGAGACCGCGCGGACGGGCGTGAACCTGGAGATGGCCGCCGATCCCGGGATCGTCGATCTCGCGTGCGAGCTCGGACCCATGCAGGTGACGCTGGTCCCGGAGAAGCGGGAGGAGGTCACCACAGAAGGGGGCCTGAACCTGGCGTCGGCGTCGGTCCGGGACGGGGTCGGCGGCGCGCTGGACCGCCTCCGGAGCGCCGGGATCCGGACGTCTCTCTTCGTCGATCCGGACGGGGGCGCCCTGGAGGCGTCCCGGGAGCTGGGTGCCCACGCGGTCGAGCTGCACACCGGCGAGTACGCGAACGCCGTGGACGACGAGGAGCGGGCCCGGGAGCTGGGACGGCTCCGGGACGCGGCCCGGGCGGGTCGGGAGCTGGAGCTGGCCGTCCACGCGGGCCACGGGCTCACCTACGAGAACGTGGTGCCGGTGGCCGCCATCCCGGAGATCGAGGAGCTCAACATCGGCCACAGCGTCGTCTCCCGGGCGGTGCTCGTCGGCATGGAGCGGGCGGTCCGGGAGATGGGCGAGCTGATCCGCCGGGCGCCGGAGCTCGTCGAGACGCCGGGCGAATGGCTGCCCCCCTCGGGCTTCTAGGGATGTCGGGAGCGGCAGATCCTTCCCCGGGACGCCGGTCGGCGTGAAGCTCGACTGGCGCGCCGGGGTCGGCTTCCTCATCACCGGCCTCCTCCTCTGGTGGGTTCTCCGGGGTGTGGACTTCGCCGCGGTGCTCCGGGAGGTCCGCGGGGCGGACTACGGGCTCCTGGGCCTGGCCGTGGCCGTCGCGACCGCGGGCTTCTTCATCCGGGCGCTCCGCTGGAAGGTGCTCCTGGCCCCGGTCCGGGGAGACACGGGTCTCCGGTCGCGCTTCGCGGCCGTGAACATCGGCTTCATGGCCAACAACCTGCTTCCCTTCCGGGTCGGGGAGTTCGCCAGGGCGTACGCCCTCAGCCGGATGGAGCCGGTCAGCCCGGGGGCGGCCTTCGGCTCCCTGGCCGTCGAGCGCTTCCTGGACGCCTTCACGATCCTCCTCCTCCTGCTGGTCGCGGTGGCGGCGCCGGACTTTCCCCAGGACGCGACCGTCGGAGGACGGTCCGTGGGGACCGTGGTGAACGGGGCGGTCCTTCTGGTCGGGGTGGTGCTCGGGGGCCTCGTCGCGCTACTGCTCTGGCCCCGGAGGCTGGTGCGGGCCGCGGAGGCGCTCCTGGAGCGGATCCTCCCGGGCCAGGCGAAGCGGCGCGTCGTGGACGCCCTGGAGGCCTTCCTGGACGGGCTCACGTCGCTGAGGAGCCCGAAGCTGATCGTCCTGGCGCTGCTGTGGAGCGTGGGCTTCTGGTGCTGGAACTGCCTGGCGTTCTGGATCGGCTTCCGGGCCTTCGGCATCGAGGCCTCGTACTTCGCCGCGCTCTTCGTCAACGCCATGGTCGCCTTCGCGGTGGCGGTCCCCTCCTCCCCCGGCTTCTTCGGTACCTTTCACGCCGGCGTCGCGGTGGGGCTCCTGGGCGTCTACGGCGTGGGCGCGGGCGAGACGGTGGCGTTCGCCTTCGGCTACCACCTCGGGGGCTTCATCCCCGTGACCCTGATCGGGCTCTACTACGCGTGGCGCCTCGGGCTGTCCCTGGAAGAGATCGAGCGGAGCGAGGAGACCGTGGAGCGGGAGGTCGAGGCCCGCCATCCCGAGGCGCTGACCCGGGAGGGTGAATGACCGAGATCGCCGTGAACGCGCCCGCCAAGGTGAACCTCTTCCTCCGGATCCTGGCCCGGGAGACGTCGGGCTTTCACGGCCTGGAGACCCTCTTCTGCGGCCTGGACCTGGCCGACCGGCTCGAGCTCCGGCGCCGGCCCGGCGGTGAGATCTCCCTCGAGGTCACGGGCCCCTGGGACACGGGAGCGGCCGATCGGAACCTGGCGGTGCGGGCGGCCCGGGCGTACCTGGCCCGGGCCGGGCTCGAGGACGAAGGAGTCGAGATCGGCCTGGAGAAGCGGATTCCCCCGGGGAGCGGCCTGGGCGGGGGCTCCTCGGACGCCGCCGCCACCCTCCGGGCCATGAACCGCCTCTTCGGGATGGCCCTGCCGGAGCACGCCCTCCTGAGCATCGGTGCCCGTCTCGGCTCCGACGTCCCCTTCTTCCTCGCGCCGTCGCCCCTGGCCCTGGCCTGGGACCGTGGACAGCGGCTCTTCGCCCTTCCGCCCCTCCCGGTCGCGTCGGTCGTCCTGGCCTGGCCCGGAGAGGGGATGTCCACCGCCACCGCGTACCGGGCGCTGGCCCGGAAGCGGGAGGCCGACGGCGACGGGGAGCGGCGGCCCGATGCCGGCGTCCTCACCCCCGACGAGGTGGGAAGCTGGCGAGCCGTGGCGGAGCTGGCGGTGAACGACTTCGAGTCCGTGGTCTTCGAGGAGCGACCCCGGGCCCGGGACGTGGTGGCCGACCTCCGGGAGGCCGGGGCGTCGCCGGCGCTCCTCTCCGGGAGCGGGGCCGCCGTCTTCGGCGTCTTCCCGTCGGACGACGAGGCGGAGGCGGTCGGGAGCCGGCTGCGGGACCGCTACGACGACGTGGAGCTGATCGCCGTCCGGACGCTCGAGGAGTGGCCGGTCCCGTGAGAGCCGCCTCTTGAACGGGCGACGACGAGCGGCGTACCTTCCTTCGCCACTGGCCCGTGGTCTAATGGCAAGACATCGGCCTTTGGAGCCGACTATCCAGGTTCGAATCCTGGCGGGCCAACTCCCGTCGCCGCCGGAGAGGGGCCCCCGCCCCGGGTGAACGTGCTCGTGCGCCCGATCCTTCCAGCCGTCCTCCTCCTGTCGTGGGCGGCCTCCGCCGCCACCGTGGTCGAGGCTCAGGAGAGCCAGGCGCCGGACTCCACCGGGCTCCTGGACCGGGCCCGCGACGCCCAGGCGCGCTTCGAGCGGCTGCGCCGTCGGAACCTCCCACGCACCCGGAACCGGGGCGGCGCTTCCTGCAGCGAGGTCGTCGGTCGGTTCTGCCTCGTCTACGAGGGCGAGGAGGAGTGGGTCCCCGAGCCCGACCCTCCCGAGGTTCTCGAAGCCCGCCAGCGCCTTCTCGAATCCCTCGCCGACGTGGGTCGGCGGATCCCGGGAGACCGCTGGGTCCTGGCCCAGCGCGTCTTCTACCTGGGCGAGGAGGGACGCTGGAGCGAAGCGCTGGAGCTCGCCGACGGCTGTGGAGGCCACCGGGGCGAGTGGTGGTGCCACGCCCTCCGGGGCCTGGTTCACCACGGGGCGGAGCGCTATCCCGCGTCCCTCGGGGCCTTCCGGGATGCCCTGGACGCGATGGAGCCGGAGCGGGCGGAACGGTGGAACGATCCGGAGCACCTTCTGGAGCAGGGCGCTTACGAGCACTGGAGCGACGCGGAGGAGGACGAGCGGGAGGTCCTCCTGCGCCGGCTCTGGCTCCTGGCCGATCCCCTCTACCTCGTCGAGGGCAACGACCGTCTCACCGCCCACTACGCCCGCCACACCATCTCCTGGATCCGGGAGGACGCCGCCAATCCCCACCGGGTCCCCTGGGGATGGGACCTGGCCCGCATCCTGGTCCGGTACGGAGCCGAGCTCGGCTGGGAGCGGGAGCGGCCCGCGGTCTCGAGCCTGGAGTCGGCGTCGGTGGTGGGGCATCACCATCCGGAGAGCCGTCAGTTCCTGCCCTCGTCGGCCGCCTTCCGCGCGCCCACGAGGCTGGAGCCCGGGGAGTGGACCCTGGAGGCCGACCGCCCCCGGACGGCCTACGCACCCGCCTACGCGGCCCGGATGGAGGACCGGCCGTTCCAGGTGGCCCGCTTCCGCCGGGAGGCGGAGATGGTCGTCGTCGCCGGCTTCAGGCTGCCACCGGACACCCTGCCCGATGTCGCCGGGGGCGGCCCTCCCGGCCCCTGGGGCGGGGGCCTCCAGGCCGGCCTCTTCCTCGTGGCTCCGGACTCGGGGGTGGCCCGGGAGGTCCGGACCCGGGGCGCCGATTCCGGGGGGCTCCGGCTCCGGGCCGAGGCGGGGTCGTACCTGGCGAGCGTGGAGGTCTGGGATCCCGGGGGCGCCCGCGCCGCCCGGGCCCGCCAGGGGGTCCGGATGGCGGAAGCCCCCGGGCCCGACGTGGTCACGATCTCCGACCTCCTCGTCATGGACGCCGGAGCGGCGCCGCCGGAGAGCCTGGAGGAGGCCGCCCCCCGGACGCGGCCCGAGCTCCGGGCCTGCCCCGGCGGGACGATGGCCGTGGGGTGGGAGCTCTACGGGCTCGGGCTCCGGCGGGAGACGCTCGCCTTCCGACTGCGCGTGGAGCGCACGGACGAGGGCTTCTTCCGGCGCACCGGGGAGCTCCTGGGGCTCGTCGACTCCGCCCCGACGGTGACCCTCGAGTGGAGCGAGCCCGGGCCCGAGCGGCTCCGGCCCTTCTTCCGGGCGGTGGACGTCTCGCTTCCGGAAGAGATGGAGGCCGGCACGCACGAGCTCCGGCTCCGGGTCCGCCTGCCCGGACGGGAGCCCCTGGCGGCCCGGCGGCCGCTGATGGTCGGCGGAGAAGGGTGCGACGGGGTGGGCGGCTGAAGAGACCGGGCGCTCCTCCCCGGGCCCGGTCGCCGGAGGCTCCGTCCGTCGGGACCGTCCCGGGACCCTCTCCGTTGACTCGACCTGCCGTCGTTTCTACCTTCCCAGGCTGTCGCGACCGCGCGGACCCACGCAATCGATCGACATGGACGAAACCTTTCGGCGGGGCCCGCTCCTCGTCCTCTCAGGGCGTGCCAATCGCCCGCTCGCCCTGGAGATCGGCGAGGTTCTGGGGAAGTCCACCCAGGCGGCCACGATCCGGGACTTCGCCGACGGCGAGATCTTCGTCCGCATCGATCGCAACGCCCGGGGGCGGGACGTCTTCATCATCCAGCCCACCGTGGCGCCCGCGGACAACATCATGGAGCTGCTGCTCCTGATCGACGCGGCGAAGCGGGCCTCGGCGGCCCGGATTTCCGCGGTCGTCCCGTACTACGGCTACGGGAGGCAGGACCGGAAGGACCAGCCCCGGGTGTCGATCGGGGCCAAGCTCGTGGCGAACCTGATCACCGCGGCGGGCGCGGACCGCCTGGTGGGGATCGACTTCCACCAGCACCAGATCCAGGGGTTCTTCGACATCCCCGTGGATCACCTGTACGCGGCGCCGGTCATCACCGAGTACTTCCGGCGGAAGGAGCTGGAGAACCTGGTGGTGGTGGCGCCGGACGTGGGTTCGGCGAAGATGGCCCGGGGCTTCGCGAAACGCCTCGACGCCACGATCGCCATCATCGACAAGCGGCGCCCCGCCCCGAACGTGGCGGAGGTGACCCAGGTGGTCGGCGAGGTCGAGGGCAGGAACTGCCTCCTCACCGACGACATGGTCGACACGGGCGGGACGCTCTCGAACGCGGTCCACGCCCTGAAGGAGCGGGGGGCCACGCGGGTCTACGCCGCGGCGACCCACCCCCTGTTGAACGGAAACGCGGTCGAGCGGCTGAGCTCCTCCCCCGTGGAGGAGGTGGTCGTCACGAACACCATTCACGTGCCGGACGAGCGGCGCTTCGAGCAGCTCACCGTGCTGTCGGTGGCCCAGCTCCTGGCGCAGGCCATCGAGTACATTCACACGAACGACTCGGTGAGCCAGCTCTTCGAGATCCGGGACGAGGACTGACACGAAGGTGAAAAACAATGGCTGTTAAGGCAGAGCTGAACGCGAAGCCCCGGGAAGAGACGGGGAAGGGCCCGTCCCGGGAGCTGCGACGGAACGGCCGGGTCCCGGCCGTCGTCTACGGCGGGGACAGGGAGAACGTCGAGATCTCGGTCGACGCGGGGGAGGCGATCCACCTCTTCGAGCAGATCTCGGTGGAGAACACCCTGGTGGACCTGAAGATCGAGGGTCAGGACGGAGCGGTCTCCACGCTGATACGGGAGATCCAGGCCCATCCCTTCAAGCACGAGCTCGTCCACCTGGACTTCTACCGGATCACCGAGGGGCAGGCCATCGAGGTCGCCGTTCCGGTTCACCTCGAGGGGGTTCCCCAGGGGGTCAAGGAGTCCGGGGGCGTCCTGGAGCAGATCGTCCACGAGCTGCCCGTGAAGTGCGTGCCGGCGGCGATCCCCGAGTTCATCGAGTTCGACGTCACAGAGCTGGAGATGGGGGACGCGATCCACGTCTCCGACGTCGAGCTGGGCGACGAGGTGGAGATCCTTCTCGATCCCGAGAGGACGATCTGCACGGTGGTGGCGCCGAAGGTCGTCGTCACCGAGCCCGAAGAGGTCGAGGAGGAAGAGGTTGAGGTCGCCCTGGTCGGCGAGGAGGAAGAGGAGCTGCCCGAAGGTGAGGTGCCCGAGGGCGAAGAGGCTCCCGAGGCCGGCGGGGAAGAGCGGGACGAGGAAGAAGAGTACGAGATTCCCTGACCT
>CAZMPV010000061.1:0-2549 GCA_964567985.1 uncultured Gemmatimonadaceae bacterium | reverse complement strand
TGGGCAACCCCGGCCCCGAGCACGACGAGACCAGGCACAACGTCGGATGGTGGGCGCTGGACCGGCTCGCCTACGACTGGGACTTCGGTCCCTTCCAGAGGGAAGACAGGGCCTACCTGGTGGACGGCCGGGTGAACCGGACGGGCGTCCGGCTGGTGAAGCCGGCCACCTACATGAACCGCAGCGGCCAGGCCCTGACCGTACTCCCCTCCCCGGACGACTTCGAGCTCCGCCGGGACCTCCTGGTCCTGGTGGACGACGCCAGCCTGGACGTCGGGCGCATCCGACTCCGGCCCCGGGGGGGAGCGGGTGGCCACAACGGCCTCCGCTCCGTGACCGACGCCCTGGGCACGGAGGAGTACGCCCGCCTCCGGATCGGGGTGGGACGCCCGCCGGAGGGCGCGGACCTGGTGGACTGGGTCCTCTCGCCCATGCCGGAGGAGGACGAGGAAGCGGTCCTCGAGCTCCTGCCCGAAGTGACCCTGGCCGTGGAGAGCTGGATCGAGGAGGGCGCCGAAGCGGCGATGAACCGCTTCAACCGATGATCCGCCGGCACGGGGCGCAACGACGACGAGCGCGGAGCCGGCCCGAGCGCGGGTCGTCTCCATTCCGATAACCGAGAAGAGGGGAACGAGAAGCCCATGAGCGCGATGTTCATGAGCTGGACCGGGTGGGCGTGGTTGCTGGGCCTCATCGGCCTGGTGATCGGCGCCGGCCTCTACCGATACGTGAAGAGCCAGGACTCGGGCGGCGAGATGATGGTGGACCTCGCCGAGCAGATCCACGACGGCGCCATGGCCTTCCTCCGCCGGGAGTATACGGTCCTGCTGGTCTTCGTGGCGGTGGTGGCGGTCCTCCTCTACCTGGCGATCGGGCCCGAGGGAGCCGTCGCGTACGTCTTCGGGGCCTTCTCGTCCGCCCTGGCGGGCTTCTTCGGGATGAAGGCCGCCACCCGGGCCAACGTCCGCACCGCTGCCGCGGCGAACGACGTGGGCCAGGGCAAGGCCCTCCGGGTGTCGTTCTTCGGCGCATCGGTCATGGGACTCAGCGTGGCCGCCCTGGGGCTGCTGGGCGTCGGCGTCCTCTACGCCGTCTTCGCCGTGGGCGCCGTGCCCGGCACGAACGAGCTGCCCTTCTTCGCCGAGGTCATCTCCGGCTTCGCCATGGGGGCCTCCTCGATCGCCCTCTTCGCCCGGGTGGGCGGGGGCATCTACACGAAGGCCGCGGACGTGGGCGCGGACCTGGTGGGGAAGATCGAGGCCGGCATCCCCGAGGACGATCCCCGGAATCCGGCGACCATCGCCGACAACGTGGGCGACAACGTGGGCGACGTGGCCGGGATGGGGGCGGACATCTTCGAGTCGTACGTCGGCTCGATCGTCGCCACCGTCGTCATCGGCGCGACGTCGCCCCTCATGGCGAACAACCCGGCCGAGGCCGTGGCCCTGCCGATCCTCACGGTCATGGTCGGGCTCGTGGCCTCGCTGGTCGGGATCGGGATGATGAAGGTCCTGGAGAAGATGGATCCGGCCGGTGCGCTCCGGAACGTCACCTTCATCGCCGCCGCCCTCTACCTGGGGGCCATGTACTTCATCGTGAAGGGAATGGACTTCCAGATGATGGACCCGGTCACCGGGAAGGTCTACGGAGAGGCCGGACCCTTCTGGGCCATGCTCGCCGGGACCCTGGTCGGCATCTTCATCGGCCTGGCGACCGAGTACTACACCTCGGGCAAGCCGATCCGGAAGATCGCCGACTCCAGCGAGACCGGAACCGCGACGAACATCATCACCGGCCTCGCCGTCGGAATGGAGTCGACGGCGATCCCCCTCCTCCTCATCTGCGGCGCCATCTTCACCTCGTACTTCTTCAGCGGCCTCTACGGCATCGGCATCGCCGCCGTGGGGATGCTGGCCACGGTGGGCGTGACCATGTCCGTGGACGCCTACGGGCCGATCGCCGACAACGCCGGCGGCATCAGCGAGATGAGCGAGCTCGGTCCGGACACCCGGGCCATCACCGACTCCCTGGACGCCATCGGCAACACGACGGCCGCCATCGGCAAGGGCTTCGCCATCGGCTCGGCGGCGCTCACGGCCCTGGCGCTCTTCAGCGCCTACGCCTCCAAGGTGGGGCTCCAGGAGGCCGGGATCGACATCGTCGACCCCTACGTGGTCATCGGCCTCTTCCTGGGCGGCATGCTGCCCTTCTTCGTGGCGGCCCTGACCATGACCGCCGTCGGCCGGGCCGCCGGCGGGATGGTGGACGAGGTCCGGCGCCAGTTCAAGGAGATGCCGGGGATCCTGGAAGGCACCACCAAGCCCGACTCGGCGCGCTGCGTGGACATCTCCACCCGGGCCGCACTCCGGGAGATGGTGCTGCCGGGCGTGACCGCCGTGGCCGCCCCGGTCGTCGTCGGCTATTTCGTCGGCGTGGAGGCCCTGGGCGGGCTCCTGGCCGGCGCCACCGTGACCGGCGTCCTCATGGCGCTCTTCATGGCCAACGCCGGCGGCGCCTGGGACAACGCCAAGAAGCACATCGAGGGCGGC
>CAZMPV010000060.1:8553-11122 GCA_964567985.1 uncultured Gemmatimonadaceae bacterium | reverse complement strand
TGAAGCCCGGGTACGCCCTGACCACGAGGCTCTTCCTGGCCGCCGTCATGGGGGCGCTGGCCGCGGCGGTCGTCACGGGCGCTGCGGTGGCGACGACCGCGGCGAATACCTCCGTTCTCATGACGGTCCTGGAGGACTCCGCGCTCTACAGGGTGGGGATGCCGGCCCTCGCCGCAGACCTCACCGACGCCGACGTCGTCCTCCGCATGAACACGGGCCCGCTCCGGCTCACCCGGGAGGACGTCGACGAGATCCTGCGATCTCGCTTCACTCCCCGGGACGTCGGGCTCAAGGCCCGGGAAGTCCACGCGGGGCTCGTCCGGTACGTCCGGTCGTATCCCACGGATTCGATCTTCCGGGTCTCGGTGCGGAGGGAGCGGCCGATCCTCCTGCGGGCCGCGGAGCGGCGGATCGTGGAGAACTTCCGGAGCCTGCCCGACTGTGGCATGGGCACGGACCTGGGCATCCTCGGCAGGGCGGGGAGCTGGAGGCTCTTCGGAGACGGGGAGGGGGAGGAGTTCCTGGAGAGCCTTCCGGCGTGCTCGCCCCCGGGGCCGGTCTCCCGGTCCGTCATCGAGGGGGTGCGGGCCGCGGTCGACCGAATGCTGGTCTCGGGACCCGACAGTGCCGAGGCGTTCCCGGACCGGCACGACGTGGACTGGCCGGCGTATTCCCGCACCATCGGGCGGATCCAGGACGTGGATCGACTGCTGGTACGGTCGTCGGCCATCTGGCTCGGAGGGATCGCGGCCCTCTTCCTCGTCGTGGGGAGGTTGAGCCGGAGCCGGGCGTCTCTGCCCGGGGGTTGGCTGCTCCTCTCGGCGCTCGGCGTGGGGCTCCTCGTCGCCGGCCTCGGGCTGGTCCCCGACGCGCTCCCCGAGCGGCTCCTGTCGGTGTTCGGGGGAGAGCCCCGGGGAGGGAGCGAAGCGCGAGGGCTCTGGCTGGACCTCGGGGCCTACGCCGTGGGTCGGGTCCTCCGAGCCGTCAGCGACGTCCTGCTGACGACCGGCGTTTTCCTGGCGTCCTCGGGCCTGGTCGGGGTCCTCCTGGGCCGAAGGCGATCCGCCGCGAAGGCGCTGCCGTCGAGTTGAGACGAAGCGCTTCTCCTTCGAGCTTCGAGCGCCGTCAGACAGACCCGACCCTCCACCTTGCGCGACCCGGTATCGGACCCCAGCGTGATCTTCGGAGCTCGAACCCATTCCGGAGATGCAGATGACCCAGGGCCGTCCGAGCCGACGAGGCTTCCTCCGATCCCTTGCCGCGGCCGCAGTGGCCGCGCCGGCGATCTCCCGTCTCGAAGCCGCGGAAGCCGCGTTCTCCGGAGCCCTGGCCGGCCTCCCGGGCCGCACCGGGGCCGCTCCCGACTGGGCCGTCCTCCGGGAGCGGTACATGCTCGGCGAAGGGGTCATCTACCTGAATCACGCCTCCATCGGCACCATCCCGGAGCCCGTCCACCGGGCCCACGCCGAGTACCTCCGGGTCTGCGAGACGAACCCCTGGCTCTACATGTGGGGACCCGGCTGGGACGAGGCCGTGGCCGGGGTCCGGGAGGCGGCCGCGTCCGCGCTCGGATGCGGCACCGGGGAGGTGGCGATCAGCCACAACACCACCGAGGGCTTCAACCTCCTGGCCCAGGGGCTGGATCTGGAACCGGGCGACGAGGTCCTCTTCAGCTCTCTGAACCACCCGGGTGCCAGCGTCTGCTGGGATCACTACGGCGGGCGGAGGGGCTACCGGGTCCGCCGCTTCGACTTTCCCGTGGCCGACGCGCCCGGGATGACCGCCGACGAGGTCGTCCGCGTCCACGAGGCCGCCCTCTCGGAACGCACCCGGGTCCTCGTCTTCCCCCACGTGGACAACGTGATCGGCGTCCGGCACCCCCTGGAAGCCCTCGTCGGGATGGCCCGCGGGCGGGGCGTCGAATACGTCTTCGTGGACGGGGCCCAGACCGCCGGCATGCTTCCCCTCGAGCTGGCGGCCAGCGGGGTCGACGCCTACGCCACGAGCCCCCACAAGTGGATCCAGGCGCCCAAGGGCCTCGGCCTCCTGTACCTGCGACCGGCGCTCCAGGAGCGGCTCCGGCCCATGTGGGTCACCTGGGGCCAGGAGAGCTGGGCCGGGACCGTCCGGGTCTTCGAGGACTACGGAACCCGGAACCTGCCGGAGGTCCTGGCCATGGGCGACGCACTGGACTTTCAGGCGGCCCTGGGCGCCGGGGAGAAGGTGGCCCGCTACCGCGAGGTCCGTGGCGCCCTGGCCGAGCGGGTCGACGCGTCTCCGGCGCTCACCTGGCGCTCGCCCGCCGCCTGGGAAGACGGATCGGCGGTGATCTCGGTGGGGGTGGAGGGGGTGCCGGCCGGCCGTCTGGCGGAGGCTCTGCGCCGGGAGCACGGGATCGTGGTCCGCCCCTTCGAGAGCCACGGGCTGAACGCCCTGCGGATCTCTCCCAACGTGATCACGACTCCCGGCGAGCTGGACCGCCTCGTCCGGGCGGTCGAGCGCCGGGCGGACCGGGGCTGACGCCGGCCAGGCTCCGGGACCACCAGAGGGCGATCCCCAGGACCACCAC
>CAZMPV010000060.1:0-8453 GCA_964567985.1 uncultured Gemmatimonadaceae bacterium | reverse complement strand
GGCTGACGCCGGCCAGGCTCCGGGACCACCAGAGGGCGATCCCCAGGACCACCACCAGTGCCAGAGCCGCGCCCGGTCGAGCGCCGGGGTACGGCGCGGTGAGGAGCGCCACGCCCTCCTCCAGGACCGCCGGCACGGCCGCCACCAGGGGAATCACCCCCCGGCCGGCCCAGCGGACCAGCACGACGGTCCCCGCCATCGCACCCGCCCAGACGGCCCCGGCCACGAGCCAGTAGGCCAGGGAAGGGCCGGTCTCCACGGCGGCGAAGGCGTAGCCCAGGGCGAGGCTGCCCCCGCCGATCACCGCCAGGCCCCGGGCCCGGGAGCCTCGACCCACGACCTCCAGGGCGACGGCGACGGCGCCCAGGGCGGTGGCGGTCAGGAAGATCCCGGCCCCCGCGTCCAGGAGGGGCTCGAGCCAGACGATCACGTGGCCCGCGCCGGCGTAGTCGGGCCACGGCGGAAGTCGGAAGGGCTCGCCCAGGCCCATCACGGCCCCGACACCGGCCAGGACGGCTCCGCCGGCCAGGCCCACCCCGGCCGAGGTGGGCCACGCCGTCCGTCGTCGGCGGCCCCAGGCGGGAAGCAAGCCGGCCAGGAGCCCGAAGAAGGCTCCGACGAAGAGCCCGCCCAGGAGGAGCTGCCCCCCGAGCATGGCCACCTGCTGAGAGAGGGGCTCGGCCGTGCTCATTCCCGCCAGTGTCGCCGGGTACCCGTTCGCCCCCTCGAGGACGACGCCGGCGAAGAGGAGGCTCCCCACGACCACGAAGGGCCGGACGCCGAAGCGGCCGCGACTCCAGCGGACCAGGGCGAAGACGGCCAGCCCGCCCACGACGAAGAGGAGGAGCCCGCCCCCCGCCAGGAGCCGGATCATTCGCCGGGACTCCCGGCTCCGC
This sequence comes from uncultured Gemmatimonadaceae bacterium, assembly GCA_964567985.1. Lineage (GTDB taxonomy): Bacteria > Gemmatimonadota > Gemmatimonadetes > Longimicrobiales > Gaopeijiaceae > CAZMPV01. The sequence continues at coordinate 7,557 of CAZMPV010000060.1, read as the reverse complement.
TCCTCCCGGCGCCACTCCTCGGGGACGTGGACGGTCCGCTCCACGTCCACGACCCCCGTGCCGGCCAGCTCGACGCGGATCCGTGCCTCGCCCGCTTCCATGGAGGTGCCCTCGTCGGCGAAGACGAAGCGCCAGTCCATGCGCTCGGGCCGCCGCTGGGACTCGGCCGAGACCTCCCGGAGGCGGTCCGGACCGAAGCCGAGGCGGTTCCCGATCCCCTCCAGGGCCAGGGTGCGGGCTTCTTCCTCGCTCAGCGACTCCCCCGACGCGCCCTCCGGGACGACGTGGTGGAGGCGGACGATCCGGCCACGCCGGTCCAGGCGGACCCGCCACTCCTCGGCCCTCTCCTCCACGCTTCCCCGGAAGCGGGCGTGGCGGACCTCCCACCCCGGCTCCCGGAGGTAGCTCCCCAGGAGGCTCCGGTAGCGCTCCTCTCCCAGCTCCCGGTGGACGAAGCGGTGGGACCGGTCCCGCTCGGAGCGAGGGCGGGCCAGGGTCCGCCAGGGCGCGTCCAGGGGCACACCCCGGGCGGCGAGGGTGTCCCGGACCAGGGCCCGGGCCTGGCCCCGGGTGAGCTCCAGGGCCGGGGCGCTCCGGGTCGGGCGCTCCGCCACCCCCCAGAGCCCCAGCCCCAGGACCGCCGCGGCCGCCACCAGGCTCGGGCGGACCCGGGGGGGCGCCGGCGAGCCCCCGTCCTCCGGTGCGGCGTCGCCGCCTCCTGCTCCGGGCCGCGTGACCGTCTCGTGGCCCTCCCGGTCCGGCGGCGGGGGCCCTCCGCCCTCTCCCTCGTCCACATCGCGGGGGACCGCGCTCCGGTTCAGCGCTTCCTCGGCCACGTCCTCCCGGACACCCCAGCGGATCCGGGCGGTGATCACGACGGCCAGGGGCGCGAGCCCCGCCGCCACGATCATCGTGCGGTCGAGCCAGATTCCCGGGGCGCTGGAGACCCAGAGGGGAAGGGACATCCAGACCAGGTCGTAGGTGAAGTGGCCGAGGACGGCCGGGACGAGGCCGTAGCGGAGGTAGATGACCCCGAAGGCGAAGGCCGGCAGCAGGAGCTCAACCAGACGGGCGTAGGACGGCTGCTGCGGGTAGTTGGCGTGGGCCCCGGCGAAGATCACTGTCTGGAGCACCAGCGCCGCGCCGATCCAGAGCGTCCGTCGTCCGGTCCGGGCGCCGATCAGAGCCGCGCCGGCCAGGGGCACCGCGCGGAAGAGGGCCTCCTCGAAGGTGCCGGCGAAGAGCGACGTGGCCACCGCCGAGAGCCAGGGAAGGGGGGTGGCGACCAGGTCGGGCTGGACCAGGGCCTCGGCCGGCGTCCACCAGCCGAGAACCCGGGTGGAGAAGAAGTAGAAGGCGACGGTGTAGGGGATGAAGAGGGCGGTGAAGAGGTAGCCGCCCAGCGTGCGTCCGAGGAGGTCCCGGCTGTTGCCCGCCCCCGGAGACCAGGAGCGCCAGAGCCGGGGATGGTGCCCGAAGGCCTTCCGGGTCAGGCCCTCGCCGATCCCGAAGACCAGGGCCAGCAGGAGCCCGCCCCCGACGAGGATGGCCCCGGCCACGCCGAGCTGCTGCAGCCAGAAGCTTCGGGACGCCACCGCCGTGTCGTACGACATCCAGGCCAGGGGCAGCCGGTTGAGCTGGGCCCCGAAGAGGAGCACCGCCACGACGGCGGCCGCGGCCAGGGGGGGGCGCCAGGTGGCCCGCCCCTCCCGGAGGAGGACGAAGAGCCCGACCCCGCATCCGACCAGGACGTAGAGGAGGCCCGCCCCCAGGGTCGAGAGGAAGGCGATGAAGTCGTTGGACGACCGCATCTCCCGGTACCGACGCTCGAAGGCCTCCGGCACCAGGACGGTGCGGCGCACCTCGGAGAGGCGATCGCCCGCCACCTCGAGGCGGAGGCGGAAGCGGGCCTCGCCCACCGCCTCGCCCCGCTCCTCGTAGACGAAGGAGTGGTCGGTCCGTCCTCCCGGGAGGGTCTCCTGGGCGGTCTCGACCAGGCGGTACGGCGCGAGATCCACGTTCCAGCGGGTGGTGGCCGTGGACTCCGCGATGCTCCGGGCCTCGGATTCGGAGAGGCTCGGCCCCGGCTCGTCCTCGGGCAGCCGAAGAGTGAAGCCGTCCACCGTCCCGTCCGGAGCGAAGCGAATCCTCGCTTCCCGGGTCCGGCCGGGCCGGAAGAACCGGACCGTCCAGAGGTAGGGGCGGTACTCGCCCCCGGAGACGATCCGGTTCCAGACGTCCCGGCCGCCGCCCTCGAGCTCGACGTACGTCTTCGCCATGGGATCCTGGAGCCCGAAGGCGGCGGCGGTCCGGGCGTCGTCGGGTGCCAGCTCCGCCTCCCCGGCCCGGCTCCGGGCCCGCTCCAGGACCTGGCTCCGGGTGACCTCCAGGTCCAGGGAGACCACGGGGAAGGCCGCGTCGAAGTAGACGGCGGCAGCGCCCAGGGCCCCGGCCGAGACGACCGCGGCGACGATCCAGCTCCGGAGGTCTCTCCACATGGGGGAGCGGGGTGCGGGAGTCGAGGTTGCTGGAAGATCTCTGCCGCCGGCCGGCCGGGCAAACGGACCCGGGTTCGGATCCGGAGCGGCCCGTGTTACCATTCGCCGACCATGGACGCGACGACCGCCACCACCAGGATGACCAAGGCCGAGAAGGAAGTCCGGCGCCGCCGGACCTTCGCCATCATCTCCCACCCGGACGCCGGGAAGACCACCCTGACGGAGAAGCTCCTCCTCTACGGGGGTGCGCTCCACCTGGCGGGGTCGGTCAAGGCCCGCCGTGCCCGGCGTCACGTCACCTCGGACTGGATGGAGATGGAGAAGGAGAGGGGGATCTCGGTCACCTCGTCGGTCCTCCAGTTCGACTACGAGGGCTACCGGATCAACCTCCTGGACACCCCGGGGCACCAGGACTTCTCCGAGGACACCTACCGGACGCTGATCGCCGCGGACAGCGCGGTCATGCTCCTGGACAACCGGAAGGGCGTGGAGGCCCAGACCCGGAAGCTCTTCAACGTCTGCAAGCGGCGTCGGACCCCGATCTTCACCTTCGTGAACAAGTGCGACCGTGTCGGAGAGGATCCCCTCCAGCTCCTGGGCGACGTGGAAAACGAGCTCGGCATCCACTGCGTCCCGATCACCTGGCCGGTCTTCGACGGCCCGGACCTCCTCGGCGTCTGCGACCGGCGGACGGGCGAGGTGCTCCTCTTCGAGAAGGGCGAGGACCACGGCCAGACCCGGGCCGCGACCCGCTCGGTGGGCCTGGAGTCCGAGGAGCTCCAGGAGCTCCTCGGCGATCGCGACCACGACACGCTCCGGGAGGAGATGGAGCTCCTGGAGGTGGCGGGGACCGACTTCGACGAGGAGGCCTTCCTGGCGGGCGAGCTCGCCCCGACATTTTTCGGGAGCGCGCTGACCAACTTCGGCGTCGAGCCCTTCCTCCGCTTCTTCCTCCGCGAGGCTCCGCCGCCCGTGCCCCGCCAGGCACGGGACGGAGAGACCGAGATCGAGCCCCTGGACGAGGACTTCACGGGCCTCGTCTTCAAGATCCAGGCGAACATGGACCCGAAGCACCGGGACCGGGTCGCATTCGTCCGGATCTGCTCGGGGCGCTTCGAGCCCGGGATGGAGGTCCGAAACGTCCGCTCGGGCAAGGAGGTCCGCCTGGCGAGCCCGAAGCAGTTCTTCGGCCAGGAGCGGAAGAACGTCGAGGAGGCCTGGCCGGGCGACGTGGTGGGGATCCACGACCGGGGGAGCCTACGGATCGGCGACACGCTCTCCGCGGAGCGGGACTTCGAGTTCGAGGAGATCCCCCGCTTCCCCCCGGAGCACTTCGCCCACATCAACGTGCCGGACCCCCTCCGGCGGAAGCACCTGGACACCGGGCTGCGCCAGCTCTCCGAGGAGGGCGCCGCCCAGGTCTTCTACGAGGAGTCCCACGTCGGGCCCCGGCCGATCGTGGGGGCCGTCGGAGCCCTCCAGTTCGACGTCCTCCTCCACCGCCTGGAGAGCGAGTACGGGGTCGAGGCGGAGCTCACCCGCCTGCCGTACAGCAAGGCGCGCTGGGTCACGGGCCCGAAGGAGGCGATCGATCGCCTGGGGGGCGGCTACGACCGGAGCCTGGTCTACGATTCGAAGGACCGCCCACTGATCCTCTTCAAGAACGACTACGCGCTCCGGAGCACCGTGGAGCGGGAGGACGACGTGGAGTTCCACCAGATCGCGCCCTGACGCGCCCGCCGCCGAAGATCTTTCCAGCCGGCCGCGGGTATGTCCTTCAGAGCCGGAACGCCGGCCCCGCGGAACGTTCGACCCAGCCGCTCCTCAGGAGCGTGTCCCATATATGCCAGCATACAGCGAGCCCTGGAAGCCCGACGAGAGCGACCCGAGCAGCGACCGGGTCATGGTCCTGACCGCCGAGCGCATTCCCCTGGACGTGCACCCGGTCGAGAGCGACCGGACCGGGGAAGGTCAGATCTGTCTGGGCACTCACTTCCAGGACCGTCTGCTGGCCCGCTCCGCGGTGGACGAGGGCGACGCCGACTTCCTCCTGAAGCTCCTCCGGGTGCCCGCCCAGGTGGGCCTCCTGGCCGAGGAGGACAACGAGGGCGTCGAGGGAAGCCTCGTGGCGCTCCTGCCTCACTCCGAGGTCCGGGGCCTGCTCCGTGAGGTCGAGCTCGAGGACGAGCCCTGGAAGGCGAGCCTCGAGAGCACCGGCTACCAGGAGGAGCAGGAGGGGGAGCGGCCGGTGATGGTGCCCCTGGGCCGGGTCGTCCGGATCCCCCAGAAGCGCGTGAGCCCCGACGACCTCAAGGAGGAGGCGGAGGACATGCTCCGCTCCATCATGACCCGGGGCGGTCAGGAGATCGTCGACCAGCTCCTGGACACGATCTGAGGCGACGGAGGACGGAGCGCCGGCCGGTCCGGAAGCTCCGTGCGTCGACGGGGGCGAACAGCTAACTTTCAGGCGGAGCCGTCCCTCGCACATCTCTCTCCCGGGAGGCGCCGATGCGCATCGCCGACATCCTCCGCTCCAAGGGTCACGAAGTCGTGACCATCGCCCCGGACCGCACGGTCCACGACGCCCTCGCCGTGCTGGTGGAGCACGGTATCGGCTCGGTCGTCGTGGTGGACGGGCCCGGCATCGCCGGGATCCTCACCGAACGGGACATCCTCCGCCTCGCGGAGGCGGCCCCGGAGCGCTTCGCCCGGAAGCGGATCGCCGACGTCATGACCGCGGACCTGATCCTGGCCGAGCCCGACGACGAGATCGGCGAGATCATGGAGGTCATGACCCGGAACCGGGTGCGGCACCTGCCGGTGGTGGACGACGAGGGCCTCCGGGGGCTCGTCTCCATCGGCGACGTGGTGAACGCCCTCCGGGAGAGCGTCCAGCACGAGAACCGGCACCTCAAGAAGTACATCGAGGGCTCGGCGTACTGAGGCGGCCGGCGGGGAGGTGACCGCCCGGGCTCGAAGCCGGACGGCCCGCCCCCCCCGGGGCTTCAGGGCGTGGGAACCGGCCCGCCTCCGTCGATGGGCTCCATCCCCCGCTCCTCCAGGAGCGCGTTGACGTCCGGAAGGTCCTCTTCCAGCGCAGCCCGGAGCCGATCCAGGTGGGCGCGGAGCTCGGCCACCAGCTCGTCGTAGACCCGGTACTGCCCCTCCGTGGGGCGGGCGTTTCCGGTCTCCACCGTGCGCCGGAGCGAGGAGAGTCGGTTGTTGAGCTTGATGGGGAAGTTGAGCGGGTCCTGGCCGCTCCGGTTCCGGACCTGGTAGAGGTCCTCCTCGACGGCAGCCAGCTCCTCCATCATCGCCCCGGCCGCCCGGCGTAGCGCGTCGTCGTCGTTGCCCTCGAGCCGCGCCTGGACCTGTCCGCGGATGTCCCGGATCCGGATGACGGCCTCGTTCGCCTCCGAGACCCGATCCCGGATCCGCGTGGCCAGCTCCCACTGCTCCACCAGGTCCGCCCGGCTCACCCCCTCGAGGCGGGGATCCATGCGCAGGGTGAAGTCCCGGCTCTCGGTCTCGCCGTTGGCCGTGACCCGGACCGTGTAGTCGCCGGGGGGCGCCTTCGGCCCCTGGCTCGGGTGGGCGTTCCAGATGATCATCCCCTCGAAGTCCGTCGGCGGCGGGTAGAAGGGATCCCAGACCGTCCGGTTCAGGCCCGAGGCGGCCGTGGGGTCGGTGGAGTCGTCGCCGCCCCACCAGCTCTCGCCTTCGTCCTCCTCCCGGGCTTCTTCGGTCCCCGTGAAGGTACGGACCACGTCGCCGTCGGCCTCCAGGATCTCCACGGTGACGGTGTCCGCCGGCCGGCCCAACCAGTACTGGACGACCAGGGGCTGGACGCCCCGGACCGGATCGTGGGGCTGGAAGAGGTGGAAGGCCTCCTCGCCCAGCCCGGGCTCGAACTCCCGGAGCGGGTCCACGTCGTCGAGGATCCAGACGCCCCGGCCGTGGGTTCCGAGGACCACGTCGTGCTCCTCGGCGATGAGGTCCCGGACCGGCGTGTCCGGGAGGTTGAGCTGGAGGCTCTGCCAGTGGTCGCCGGCGTCGAAGGAGACGTAGACGCCGTGCTCGGTCCCCAGGTAGAGGAGGCCGGGCCGGACCGGGTCCTCACGGACCGCCCGGGCGAAGTGGCCGTCGGCGATGCCGTCCACGACCTTCGTCCAGGTCTCGCCGTAGTCGGTGGTGCGCCAGACGTAGGGTGCCCGGTCGTCGACCTGGTAGCGATTGGCGGCGATCCAGGCGGTCCCGGGAGTGTGGGGCGACTCCTCGATGAGGCTGACCCGGGTGTAGCGCTCCATGTCCGGCGGGGTGATCTCGTCCCACGTCTCCCCGTGGTCCCGGGTGATGTGGACCAGCCCGTCGTCCGACCCCGCCCAGATCGTGTTCACGTCGTGGTTCGACGGCTCCAGGGCGAAGACCGTCGCGTAGATCTCCGGGCCGTTCATGTCCATGGTCAGGAGCCCACCGGACTCGCCCAGGGTCTCCGGGTCGGCCAGGGTCAGGTCCGGGCTGATCTTCTCCCAGGAGTGGCCCTCGTCGGTGGTGACCCAGACGTGCTGGGAGGTGATGTAGAGCCGCTCCGGGTCCACCGGGCTGAAGACGATGGGGAAGGTCCACTGCCACCGCTCCGGGAGCGCCGAGGCGGGCTCGCCGGAGAAGAAGCGCGGATAGGGCTGAATGTCCCGGATCTGGCCGTTGGAGCGGTCGTAGCGGGTGATGATCGCCCCCTGGGTCCCGGCGTAGAAGACGTCCGGATCCGTGGGGTCCTGGGCGATGTAGCCGCTCTCGCCGCCCCCCACCGCGTAGTACCAGCCGTGGTTCGGCCCCCGGGCCTGCATGAAGTCCCAGTCCTCCGACGGCACGCACATGGTCGAGTTGTCCTGCTGGGCGCCGCAGGCGTGGTAGGGGAAGTCGGAGGTGGTCATGACGTGGTAGAGCTGGACGGTGGAGAAGTCCTGCTCGGTCCACGTCTTCCCGCCGTTGGTGGTGACGCTCCCGCCCCCGTCCGAGGCGTTGGCGATCCGCATGGGGTCGTTCGGGTCGATCCAGA
>CAZMPV010000059.1:4171-11256 GCA_964567985.1 uncultured Gemmatimonadaceae bacterium | reverse complement strand
CCCGGGCTGGAGCGCGCCCCGGGATGGAGCCCGAGTCGGGCGGAGGGGAGAGAAGCCGGCAGGGCGGACTCCGCCGGGCTCGCTCCCCCTCGGTTTGATCCGCCTCGGCCGGGGTGCCTACCTTGGGGGCGCCCGGCCGCCCACCTGGCTCGTTCGGCGGCCCCTCCCCGTTTCCGGAGCCCATCGATGATCGGACGTCCCGCGGCCCGCCGAAGCGTCGGCCTCGTCGCCTTCCTCCTTCTGGTCCTCGGCCTTCCCGGCGCACCGCTGGCCGCCCAGGAACCCGACGACATCGTGCCGGATCCGGAGCTCGCCGCCGGGTCCGTCCCCGATCCCTGGCCCGCCTCGGCCGATCTCCCCGAGCCCTCGGCCCTGGCCGAGCTGGACTACCGCTACGTGGGTCCCATCGGCAACCGGATCAGCGCGGTGACCGGCGAGCCCGGCAACCCCCTGGTCTACTACGCCGGCGCCGCCTCGGGCGGGGTCTTCCGCTCGGAGGACGGCGGCGTGCACTGGGAGCCGGTCTTCGACGACCAGGAGGTCCAGTCCATCGGCGCGATCGCGGTGGCGCCGTCGGATCCGAACGTGGTCTGGGTCGGCACGGGCGAGCCCTTCATCCGGAGCAACGTCTCCCACGGCCGGGGCGTCTACCGCTCGACGGACGGAGGCGACAGCTGGGAGCAGGTGGGGCTCGAGGAGAGTGGCCGCATCGGCCGGATCGTCGTGCACCCCCGGGACCCCGACGTGGCGTGGGTCGCCGCCCTGGGCCACCTCTACGGCCCCCAGGAGCAGCGCGGGGTCTTCAAGACCACCGACGGCGGCGAGAGCTGGGAGCGGGTCCTCTTCGTGGACGAGAGGACCGGCGCCGTGGACCTGGTGATGGATCCGACCAACCCCCGGATCCTCTTCGCCGCCACCTGGCAGATGCACATCCGGACCTGGGGCCGCTGGAGCGGCGGGCCGGGGAGCGGGCTCTGGAAGTCCACCGACGGGGGCGAGTCGTGGACCCGGCTCCGGGGCGACGGACTGCCCGAGCCTCCGCTGGGGAAGATCGGGCTGGCCATGTCGGCCGACGATCCGGACCGGGTCTACGCCCTGATCGAGACCAACGTCTACCGGGAGCTGCGGCCGGAGCTCTGTCCCGAGCCGTCGGAGCGCCGCTCCGCCGAGTGCCCCGAGGACCCCCTCACCCACGACGGCGTCCTCTGGCGCTCCGACGACAAGGGCCGGACGTGGCGGATGGTCAACGCAGACCACACGCTGGTCCAGCGGCCGCTCTACTACACCCGCATGGCCGCGCTCCCGGACGACGCCGACGAGCTTCACTTCATGGCCATGCGCCACACCGTCTCCCACGACGGCGGCGCCTCCTTCGAGATGTCCGGCGGCGGGGGTGACTTCCACGACATCTGGATCGACCCGGAGATCCCGGCCCGGATCGTCATGGGCCACGACCAGGGCGTCTCGATCTCCACCAACCGGGGCGAGACGTGGATGCGGCCCCAGCTCCCGGTGGCCCAGATGTACCACGTGGCCACCGACACCCGGGTGCCCTACTTCCTCTACGGCAACCGCCAGGACGGCCCGTCGTTCCGGGGGCCGAGCAACACGCTCTCCGGGGGCGGCATCCCCACGACGAGCTGGCACTCGGTGGGGGGCTGCGAGTCGGGCTTCGCGATTCCCGACACGGTGACGAACGACGTGGTCTGGTCGGGCTGCTACGACGGGATCCTGGACCGCTACGAGATCTCCACCGGCCACGCCCGGACGGTGAGCGTCTGGCCGAACAACCCGGAGAGCTGGCCCGCCGGCGAGATCCGGGAGCGCTTCCAGTGGACCTTCCCGATCCACATCTCGCCCCACGACAACGAGCGGGTCTACGTCGGCAGCCAGCGGGTCCACGTGACCGAGAACGGGGGGCAGAGCTGGCGGGTGCTGAGCCCGGACCTGACCACGGACCGGGACTCGCTCCAGCTCAAGACCGGCGGCCTCACGCCCGACGACGCCAGCCCCACCTACGCGGCGACGCTCTTCGCCATCGCAGAGTCGCCGGTGCGGGAGGGCGTGATCTGGGCCGGCTCGAACGACGGCAAGCTCCACGTAAGCAGGGACGGCGGCGAGAGCTGGACCGACGTCTCGGAGAACCTGCCCGGGCTGCCTCCCTTGAGCACGATCAGCAACGTGGACCCGTCGGGTTTCGAGGCCGGACGGGCCTACGTGGCGGTGGACGCCCACCAGCTCGGCGACTTCGACCCCTACCTCTACCGGACCGACGACTTCGGCGAGAGCTGGACCCGGATCGACGGCGACATCCCCCGGAGCCCCCAGTCCTACACCCACGTGATCCGTGAGGACCCCCGCCGGCCCGGTCTCCTCTACGCCGGGACGGGCAACGCCGTCTACGCCAGCCTGGACGACGGCGAGCGGTGGCTGTCCCTCCAGAACGACCTGCCCCACGCCCCGGTCCACTGGATCGAGGTCCAGCCCCACTTCAACGACCTGGTGGTGAGCACCTACGGCCGCGGCTTCTGGATCCTGGACGACGTCACGCCGCTCCAGCGGGTGACGCCGGAGGCGCTGGCCGGCGGGCCGCACCTCTTCCGGCCCCGGCCGGCGTACCGCTTCCTGCGGACGAGCTCCGAGGTGAGCCTGCCCGACGACGAGGCCGCGGGAGAGAACCCCGAGTACGGGGCGACGCTGCACGTGTGGGGTGAAGCCGACGACGCCCGCATCGAGATCCTCGACGCCGAGGGAGTCCTGCGCCGGACCCTCGACGACCTCGACCTGGAGCCCGGCCTCGACCGGATCCACTGGGACCTCCGGGAAGAGGCGTCCCGGACGCCGAAGCTGAGGACGAAGCCCCTGGAGCACCCCCACGTGGAGATGCCCGAGCGAGGCTGGCGCGACGCCCCCGAGGGTGGCCGGGTCCGGCCCCTGGCGCCGCCCGGCACCTACACGGTCCGACTGATCTCCGGTACCGACACGGCCACGACCGAGCTCGAGGTCCGCAAGGACCCGAACGCGAAGGGCACGCTGGCCGACGTCCGGGCCCAGACCGAGATGGTCCGCCAGATCCGGAGCGAGGTGAACAGGGTCACCGACCTGATCGACGAGATCGAGTGGCTCCGCCTCCAGCTCCACGACCTCGAGTCGACCCTGGCCGACCGGGACGGCGTCGAGGACCTCCGGGCCCGGGCCGACTCCCTGGCGGGGGCGCTGGTCGAGCTGGAGATGAAGCTCTTCGACCTCCGGCTCACCGGGGGGACCGCCTATCAGGACTCCCTCCGCTGGCCCCGCCGTCTCTACGCCCGGCTCATGAGCCTGGCCGGGTGGGTGAGCGGCACCGACCATCGGCCGACCGAGCAGGCCCGGGAGGTCCATCGGGTGCTGCAGGAGAAGCTGGTCGAGTACGAGCGACGCCTGGACGGGCTGATGGAGGGCGACCTGGCGGAGCTGAACCGGGGGCTCCGGGCCGTGGGTGTGGGGCCGGTGTGGGGATCCGGCGGGTCGTAGGCGAGGGGGGCTACATCCCCTCGAGGACGAAGGTGTAGTTGTCGCCCAGGGTGAAGTGGGCCCGGCTCTCGCCGACCAGCTCCACGATCGCGTTGCCCAGGTCCTCGTTCTCGCTCGTGATCGAGACGCCGAGGAGAACCCGGGTCTCCGGGTGCTTGGGGAGGCCGTCCGGCAAGCGCCAGTTCTCCCAGTCGAGCTGATAGCCCTGCCGGTCGAAGGAGACGCCCTCCAGCTCGTCGGCGAGCTCGGGCGGAACCTCGCCCGGCCAGGTGTCGTCGGGCCACTGGTGGGTGTCGGCGTTGTAGTTCATGGCGGCGACCTCGACCTGCCGGATGGCACCGACGATCTCCGTCGCCTGGGCCTTGAGCTTCATCTCCTGGAAGTTCGGCAGGGCGATCCGGGCCAGGGTGCTCGTGATGAGCAGGGCCGTCATCGCCTCGACCAGGGTGAAGCCCCTCCGGTCCCGGGACACGGAGCTCAGCCCTCTCCCTCGGCCGCAGTGTCGGCCACCAGCAGCTCTTCGCCCTCGGCGAGGAACTCCGAGAGGGACGTCAGCGACGACGACGAGTAGAAGAGCGCCAGGGTGTCGTTCCGGCCGTCCAGGTGGTAGGTGCCCCGGGGGGTACGGGTGTAGCGGATCCCGGGCAGGGGCGGGCCCGTCTCGTCCAGCGTCTCGGGCAGGTGCCCGTTCTCTTCCCGGTACATCTCGATCCGCTGGGCCTGAAGGTAGATGGCGAGCCGGAGGGAGGCCTCCCGGTGAGCCGGGGTGGGCGGCTGCGGCCGGTCCATGGTGGCCCAGGCCGGCGCGGCGAGCCAGACGTAGGCGGTGGCGACCAGGGCGATCAGGAAGACCCCGTGGCGGACGCCGAGGCCCCGCCGCTGCTGCCTCTTCATCTCCCGGGAGCCGCGGAGCCTGGCCTGCTCCCGCCGCTCCTCGTGCGCCAGCACCTCGGAGAGGGTGCGGGAACGCTCCTCTTCAGAGCTCACGTCGACGTGCTCTTGGTCTGGTCGGGGTTCGTCGGGCATGGGGGCCGGTTCGTGGTTTTCGATACTGCCGCATCTTCAAAGATAGGCCCCCCCTCCTGCCGATGGGAAGCTTTCGACTTCACCGTTTCGTGGCGTCTCCGTTATGGATATCCCGACGGATATCCGCCCGGGGGTCGAGCGGCGGAGCGCACTGGCGCGCCCCGGCGAGACCCCCGTACGATCAGGCGTACTGGAACCCACCGCCCGAATGCCGATGAGCCGATCCCGAACCCTCCTCCTGGCCCTCTCGACGCTGGCCCTCGCGCTGGCCGGTTGCCGCGGCGCGTTGAAGCTCGAGCCCAGCGACGCGGACACGGTCCTGGACCAGCACGTCCTCGACGCCCCGGACCCGTCGCGGGCCGGACCCCACGACGTCGAGTTCCTCTATTACGGCAGCGGGACCGACAGACAGCGCCCCGAGTACCGGGACTCGGTGAGCATCGTCACGCCGACGGTGGACGCGTCGACCCTCGTGGATCTGGGCGACGACGCCGGGAGCCGGAACGAGTACTGGGGCTTCTCGCCGGACAGCTTTCCCCTGAACGCCCGGGTCTGGCACCCCGACGGCCCCGGTCCCTTTCCCCTCGTCCTCATGGTCCACGGGAACCACTCCATGAAGGAGTACTCGGACCCGGGCTACGGCTACCTGGGCGAGCTCCTGGCCAGCCGGGGATACATCTTCGCCTCGGTGGACATGAACTTCATAAACGGGGCCATCGACGAGGAGAACGACGGCCGGGGATGGCTCCTCCTGAAGCACCTCCAGCAGTGGGAGCGCTTCGACGCCGAGGACGGCAACCCCTTCGAGGGCCGGGTGGACATGGATCGGATCGCCCTGATCGGGCACTCCCGGGGCGGCGAGGCGGTGGCGAACGCAGCGGCCTTCAACCGTCTCGAGCGGTACCCGGACGACGCGAGCTTCACCTTCGACTTCGGCTTCGACATCCGCTCGGTGGTGGCGATCGCGCCGGTGGACGGCCAGTACCGGCCCACGGACCGGCTGGTGCCCTTCCACGACGTGAACTACATGGTCTTCCACGGCTCCCACGACGGAGACGTGACCTCCTTCCACGGGCTCCGGCCCTTCAACCGCCTCCGCTTCACGGACGGCACGTCGCGCTTCAAGACGGCGATCTACGTCTACCGGGCGAACCACGGCCAGTGGAACACGGTCTGGGGCCCCCACGACAACGGGCCCCGGAGCCCCCGGATCCTGGACCTCCGGGGGCTGATGCCCGGCGAGGACCAGCGGCGGTTCGGGAAGGTGTACGTCTCGGCCTTCCTGGACGCGACGCTGAAGGACGACGATCGCTACCTCCCCCTCTTCCGGGACCACCGGGTGGCCGGGGACTGGCTCCCGCCGACGATGTTCATCACCGAGCTCGAGCACTCCTCCTTCCGCCCCGTGGCGACCTTCGAGGAGGACATCGACGTGACCACGGGATCGGTCGAGGGGGTGGGCCTCCGGGGCGCCGAGCTCGCCACCTGGCGGGAGGGCCGCCTGGAGCTACGCTCGAGCAACCGGCCCACCACCTCCTCCACCCAGGACAACCAGGCCGTGTGGCTGGGATGGAACCGCCGGGTGGCCGGGGCCGACACGCTGGGGCCGACGGCGTCGTACGAGATTCGCCTGCCGGACGAGCTGGCCGAAAGCTGGGGGCTCGACCGGTCGGCCGTCCTGGCGCTCCGGCTCGGGCCCACCGACGAGGTGCCGGAGCCGCGGAGAGAAGGGTCGGAGGATGAAGCCGGCGCGGGCGCCGAAGAGGACGACGACGGCCCGGAGACGCCGGAGGAGGAGGAGCTGGAGCCCGTGGACCTCACCGTCGAGGTGGAGGACGCGGCCGGCGCTCGCGCGTCGGTGCCCCTGAGCCGGTACGGGCCGATCCGGCGCCCCCTGGAGATGAGCATCCTCCGGCGGAAGGACCTGGAGGAGGACCGCTTCGCGGCGCTCTCCGAGCTCATCCTCCAGAGCTACCAGATTCCCCTGGCCGACTTCGTGGAGGAGGCGCCGGGGCTCGATCCGACCCGGCTCCGGTCGGTCCGGCTCGTCTTCGACAGGACCGAGGCCGGCACCGTGGTGGTGGACGACGTGGGCTTCGCCTGGCCGGGGCCGGCCTTCCTCCGGGCCCGGGTGGAGGAGACCGGGGGCGGCTAGCCCCTCCGGGGCCGGCTCAGCGCCAGCGGATCCCGAAGCTGTGGACGGCGTCGTCTCCGTCGGCGCCCTGCCAGGCGTATTCGATCCGGAAGTCGTCGCCCTCGAAGCCGGCTCCCAGGGTCAGGGGATCGACGCCGGGCTCCGGCATCCGCCGGTAGCCGATCCGACCGACGAAGGTCCGGCCCTGGACCGGCCACCACGCCACTTCGAGGCCCCCGCCCGGGACGACCTCGCCGTCGGCCCGCCGGCCGATCTCGGCGGCGGCCCCCACGTCCAGGGGCCCGACCGGCTCCCGGCCGACGGCGAAGGCGGCGACGAGCTCGGTCGGGAGGCGACCCCCGTCCGGGTCGTCGGCGTCCAGGTCTCCGCCCAGGTTCCGGGCCGTGAGCGC
>CAZMPV010000059.1:2815-4071 GCA_964567985.1 uncultured Gemmatimonadaceae bacterium | reverse complement strand
GTGGGGCGCTCCAGGCGGAACGCTCCGCCCAGGGCCCGGGACGCGGGATCCGACGAGATCTGGAGCACGAGCGGCGCGTGCTCGGGGCTCTGGCCCGCCCCGGGGAGCGGAAGGACGAGGAGCACTGCGAGGATGGCGTGGGGCCAGGCACGGCGCTGCATGGGCTCCCCGGGCGAAGGTGAAATCGACGGCTCAAGCTGCGGGCCGCGCGGAGCGGGTGCAACGGGGTGGCCCTTTCCGGACCATCCCGAGGTGGCCATTCTCCGGACGCGCCGGCACCCCGGCCCGGCGCCTCGAGGATCCCTGGACATCCGCCCGACGAGGAGATCGACCCGTGTCCGGCTCACCGCTCTTCGACGAGCTGATGGAGACCACCCGGGGACGGGTGCTGGCCCTCCTGCGGCGCAGCCGGCGCACGGTCAGGGATCTGGCCGACGCCCTGGACGTCACGGCCAACGCCGTCCGCCGGCACCTGGCGTATCTCGAGCGGGACGGGCTGGTGGAGACCGCCGGCGAGATCCGGGACGGGGTCGGCAAGCCGGCCCGGGTGTACCGCCTGACCGGGAGGGGGCGCGCGGCCTTCCCCCGGGCGTACGGGGGCCTGCTGGAGAGGGTTCTCGACGTGCTCCGGGACCGCGGGGGCGCCGTGGAGGTCGGGGACGTGATGGGTGACGTCGGCCGGCGCCTGGCCCGGGAGCAGCGCCGGGAGGGCTTTCCCGTGGACGGTGACCGGGAGACGAAGACCCGGGCCGCCTGCGCGGCCCTGGGGGGCTTCGGGGGTGACGCGGAGGTCGTCCGGACCAACGGCGACCTGATGATCAAGGGCTACGACTGTCCCCTGGGTCGGATCGTCTGCGCGCATCCGGAAGCGTGTCGGGCGGCCCAGGTCTTCCTCGAGGAGCTCCTCGGCGTGGAGGTCGGCGAGGAGTGCGAGCGGGGGACGCCGGCCCGCTGCCGGTTCCGGGTTCCCCTGACCGGGGAGTCGGCCTAGCCGGATCCCCGGTCGGGGTTCTCGTAGCGGACCCTTTCCACCCGCCTGCGATCCACCACCGCCGTCCGCCCACACCCCCGGCAGACGAGCCAGATCCGGTCCCGGACGTAGGCGACCTCGTCTCGGGGCGGCACCTCGCTCCGGCTCATCTCCTCGCCGCAGCGCGGACACGACACCGGCCCTTCCTCTCCCGTGGCCAGGGAGCGGACGAGGGCCCGGTTCTCTTCGTCGGTGAAGTGGGTCTCCATGGCTCAACACTTTCCGG
>CAZMPV010000059.1:0-2715 GCA_964567985.1 uncultured Gemmatimonadaceae bacterium | reverse complement strand
GCACGCCCCGGTTGTCCGAGGCGGAGATCTCGGTGGACGGCCGGATGGACGAGGACGTCTGGAACCGGGCGGCGGTTCTTCACGGCTTCACCCAGTTCGAGCCCGTGGAGGGGGTGGCGGCCTCCCAGGCCACCGAAGTCCGGATCCTCATGACCGCCGAGGACATCTACATCGGGATCCGGGCCGAGGACGACTCCCCCGAAGGGATCCGGGCCACCCTCTCGGAGCGGGACGACGTGGCCCGGTCGGACGACAACGTTCGCCTGGTGCTGGACACCTTCAACGACAAGCGTCGGGCGTACGTCTTCACGGTCAATCCGCTGGGCGTCCAGCAGGACGGCGTCTGGCAGGAGGGGGGCGGCGGCCGCCGGGGCGGCTTCCGGGATCCGATCGACTACAACCCGGACTTCCTCTGGGAGTCGGACGGCTCCCTCACGTCGTGGGGCTACGGGATCGAGATCCGGATTCCCATCAAGACGCTCCGCTTTCCGGACGTGGAGACCCAGGAGTGGGGCCTCCAGATCGAGCGGACGATCCAGCGCAACGGTTACAAGTCGTCGTGGGCCCCGATCACCCAGGACGAGGCCAACAAGCTCGCCCAGGCCGGCACCCTGGCCGACCTGGGCCGAGTGGATCCCGGGCTCTTCCTCGAGCTGAACCCGGTGGTGACCGGGTCGGTCCGGGGAGCGTACGCCGAGGAGACCGACGCCCTCGAGTACGGCAGCCCGGACACCGAGTTCGGGATGAACGCCACGTACGGCATCACCTCGAACCTGACGCTGGACGCGACCTACAATCCGGACTTCAGCCAGGTCGAGGCCGACGCGGGCCAGATCGGCGTCAACGAGCGCTTCGCCCTCTTCTTCCCGGAGAAGCGGCCGTTCTTCCTGGAGGGGACGGAGATCTTCCAGCTGCCGATGCGCCTGGTCTACACCCGGTCGATCGTGAACCCGGTGGCCGGGGCGAAGATCACGGGGAAGGTCGGAGGCCTGAACCTGGGCTACCTGGGGGCGGTGGATCAGGAGCCCCGGAGTGGCGACGAGCCGGTGGTGAACCTGCTCCGCGTCCGGAGCGACGTGGGCGAGAGCTCGACCCTGGGCCTGACCTACACCGATCGGACGCTGTCGTCCGAGGAGTACAACCGGGTCGCCGCGGGGGACGCCCGGCTGGTCCTGGGGCGCCGGTACACCCTCACGCTCCTGGGCGCGGCGAGCCGGACCGGATTCGGGGTCGACGCCCCGGCGAGGACCGGGACGCTCCTCTCCGCGGAGTTCGAGCGGGCGGGGCGGGAGTTCTCATTCAGCGGTCAGCTCCAGGACGTCTCCAGCGACTTCCGGGCCCGGAGCGGCTTCATCCGCCGCCTGGGCGACACCCAGGTAGAGGGCCAGGCCCGCTACAACCGATACGGTCCCTCGGGCGCGCTGGTGGAGCGGTGGGGACCGGACGTGGAGTTCCGGGGCTTCTGGGACCACGAGGACTTCTGGGACGGCGCCGGCCTCGAGGAGTGGAACATGGAGTACGGCGGGAGCGTCTCCTTCCGGCGCAATGTCACCGTTTCGCTGAGCGGCAGGCTGTCGGGCTTCCAGTTCGAGCCGACGGCGTACGAAGGGCTCTTCGTGGACGACGGATCGGTCGGTGGTTCCCCGTTCCGGCCCGACCAGGACCGCTTCCAGCCCCTCCACGGCGCCCAGCTCTGGATGTTCGTGAACACCTGGCAGAGGGTCCGGGGCCGGATCCGGGCGGAGGTCGGGGAGATGCCGATCTTCGATCGCCGGACCGGCGTGCCTGTGGAGGTCGCCGACGCCTGGACGGCGGACGGCAGCTTCACCCTCTATCCGACCCGGTCCCTCCAGGCCGAGGTCGGACTCCGTCACGAGACGCTGACCCGGCAGGTGGGCGGCCAGGAGTACTCCTCGGCCACGATTCCCCGGGTCCGGGCCCAGTACCAGTTCACCCGGGCGCTCTTCTTCCGGACGATCGTCGAGTACAACTCCCAGGACCGGCAGGGGCTCGTGGACCCGGTGACCGGGCAGCCGCTCCAGTTCTGTGACGACGGCGGGTGCGAGCTCCGGGACGGCTCGGACGACCACGACATCTACGGAGAGCTGCTCCTGAGCTACGAGCCGTCTCCGGGGACGGTCTTCTTCGTGGGCTACAGCCGGGAGATGGAGGACACCCGGGCCTTCCGCTTCCGGGACGTCACGCCCCGGAGCGACGGCTTCTTCGTGAAGGGGAGCTACCGCTTCCGGTTCTAGAACCGGACCGGACCCACCGACCCGGCCCTCCGCTCCATCCGGGCATTCGGCTGCCCCTCCCGGGGCGCCATCCTCGAAGAGGTCGTTCGGACCGGCCGGGGCATCCCCGGGTCGGTCCTCCGCTCACCTCGCCCGGGGATCATGCCGGAACCCCGCCCGCTCTTCGACAGGTTGTGGGGTGCCAGCCCCGCCATCGAACGGGTTCGCCGCTTCGCCCGGCGGGCGGCGCGGGTCGCCGTGCCGGTCCTCCTGCAGGGCGAGACGGGAACCGGCAAGACGCTCCTGGCCCGGGCGATCCACGAGGCCAGCCCCCGGAGCGACGGGCGCTTCGTCCCCGTGAACTGCGCCGGCATTCCGGCGGCCCTCTTCGAGAGCGAGCTCTTCGGCCACGAGCGCGGGGCGTTCACCGGCGCGACCGGCCGACGGGCGGGTCTCTTCGCGGCGGCCGACGGAGGCACCC
>CAZMPV010000058.1:0-11268 GCA_964567985.1 uncultured Gemmatimonadaceae bacterium | reverse complement strand
CGGGCGCCGGACCGGATATCGAGGCTGCTCCTCTCGATCATCGGCCGGCCCGCCGTGGAGCGACTCTTCCTGCTCGCCTCCCGCTTCCTCCGGGCCACCCGCATCCCCGCCTTCGCGGCCCGCTTCCTCCCGGATCGGGGCGTGGGCGGACGGCTCGCCCTCGGCGCCGGGATGCTGGCCGCGTCGGCCCGGGTGCGGCTGCAGGGGGGCTCGGCCCGCGCCGGAGCCGGGGCGGCCGATGTCGGGGAGGAAGCCCCGACCCGCCTCCGGGTCGGCCTCCTCACCGGCTGCGTCCAGAAAGGACTCTTCGGGCGGGTGAACCGGGCCACCGCCCGGGTCCTGGAGGCGAACCGCATCGAGGTGGTCCGAATCGGGGAGCAGGGGTGCTGCGGGGCGCTCCACGCCCACGGGGGCCGCCTCGAGCGTGCCCGGGAGCTGGCCCGGAGGAACGTGGACGCCTTCGCGGGGGCGGACGTGGATCGGGTCGTGGTGAACGCAGCGGGCTGTGGCGCGGTAATGAAAGAGTACGGGGAGCTCCTCGCGGACGATCCGGACTACGCGGATCGGGCCCGGGAGGTGGCCGGGCGCGCCCGGGACGTCTCCGAGGTGCTCGTGGAGGCCGGACCTCGCAGGGGCGCGGCCCTGCCCCTGACGGTGGCCTACGACGCGCCCTGCCATCTCCTCCACGCCCAGGGGGTCGAGGACGCGCCCCTCCGGCTCCTGGAGGCCGTGCCGGAGCTGGACGTGGCGCCCCTCCGGAACGCCGAGGAGTGCTGCGGCGGCGCGGGCATCTACGGGATCACCCATCCCGACCTGGGCGGGCGGATCGGCGGCGACAAGGCCGATGCCGTCCGGGAGAGCGGGACCGACGTCGTGGCCACCGGCAACCCGGGATGCATCATGCAGATCGGGGCGGAGCTCCGGATAGCGGGACACCCGGCCCGGGTCGTCCATCCCGTCGAGCTGCTGGACGAGAGCTACCGGAGGGCGGGCTTCTATGGAGGTTGAGAGGGACATGATCGAAGGCGTGCCCACGCATCCCGCGAATCCCGATCTGCTCGGGTGGCTCGAGGAGCACCGGGAGGAGATCGTCGACTTCCTCGCGGAGCTGGTCCGGGCGGAAAGCCCCACGACGAATCCGGCCGCCCAGGCCCGGGTCTTCGACCGGATCGCCGGCGCGCTGGAGGAGGTGGGGTTCGCCGTGCGGTCGCTGAGCGGGAGGGAGACCGGGGGACAGCTCTACGCTCGGCCCCGGGAGCGCAGGAAGGGTGCGCCGGCCCAGCTCGTCCTCGGGCACGTGGACACCGTCTGGTCCGAGGGCACCCTCGACGAGATGCCGATCGTCGTCGACGGCGACAAGCTGCGGGGGCCGGGGGTCTTCGACATGAAGGGAGGCCTGGCCCAGCTCGTCTTCGCCCTCCGGGCCCTCGACGCGCTGGAGATCGAGCCCGAGGTGACGCCCGTGGTGTTCCTCAACTCCGACGAGGAGATCGGGAGCCCGGAGTCGGCCAACCGGATCCGTCACCTGGCGCGGCGCTGCGGGCGCGCGCTCGTGCTGGAGCCGGCGCTCGGGCCCGAGGGGAGGATCAAGACCTCCCGGAGGGGCGTGGGTCGATTCGACATCCGGATCGTCGGGGAGAGCGCGCACACCGGGCTGGATCCCGGAAAGGGGGCGAGCGCGATCCAGGAGCTCTCCCACGTGATCCAGCAGCTTCACGACCTCTCGGACATCGACCGGGGGATCACGGTGAACGTGGGGCAGGTCCAGGGTGGAATGCGGCCGAACGTGGTGGCCCCGGAGGCCCGGGCCGTCGTGGACGTCCGGGTCCGGACCACCGAGGACGGCAGGTGGGTCGAGGAGCAGGTGCGGGGCCTCGAGCCCCGGACTCCGGGTACCCGCCTCGAGGTCGAAGGGGGCGTGGACCGGGCGCCCATGGAGCCGACCCCCCGGAACCGGGTCCTCTGGCACGCGGCCGAGGCGGTGGGGGCCTCCCTGGGGCTGGAGCTCGAGGAGGGCATGTCCGGCGGAGCGTCGGACGGGAACATCACGAGCCGGTACACGGCGACCCTGGACGGCCTGGGAGCGGTGGGTGACGGGGCTCACGCGCTGCACGAGTACGTCGAGATGGACCGCCTGGCGGAGCGGGCGGCCCTTCTGGCCGGCATCCTCCTCCTCCCCGAGCTTCCCGAGAGGGAGGAGACGCCACGCCCCGGGAGAGCGCAGCCGCCCCGGGCGAAGGCCGACGTCGGAGGCGGAGCCCGGGGTTCCGGGACGTCGGAATGAGCGACTTCTCGATCCGACCCTTCGAGACCCTGGACGACTACCGGGCCTGCGTGGACCTCCAGGAGGAGGTCTGGGGCGAAGGGTTCTCGGAGCGGGTGCCGGTGGCGATCCTCAAGGTCTCCCGCCGCCTGGGTGGAGTGGCCGCCGGCGCCTGGGACGCCGCCGGGACTCTGGCGGGCTTCGTCTTCGGCATGACGGGCATCGAGGACGGCCGGCCCGTCCACTGGTCGGACATGCTGGCGGTCCGGCCCGGCCTGCGGGACGCGGGCGTCGGCGCCCGGCTGAAGGGATATCAGCGGAGCGTGCTCCTGGAGCGGGGCATCGACACCGTCTACTGGACCTTCGATCCCCTGGAGTCGAAGAACGCCCACCTGAACTTCGCGAAGCTGGGCATCGTAGTCCGGGAGTACGAGGAGAACATGTACGGCGAGACCGACTCGCCCCTCCATCGGGGGATCGGCACCGACCGCTTCGTGGCGCTCTGGCTCCTGGGCTCCGAGCGGGTCCGGGCCCGGATGGAAGGGCGGGACGCGCCCCCCGCCCTCGCCGACGTCTCCGCCCCGAGCCTCCTGGAGATCGAGGACGACCGGGGAGATCCCTTCCCCCGGCCCCGGGACGTGGACCCGGCGGCCGACAGCGTCCGGGTCCCGATCCCCGCGGACATCCACGACCTGAAGGAGCGCCGCCCGGAGCTGGCCAGACGCTGGCGGGAAACGACCCGCACGGCCCTGGTGCCCCGGCTCCGGTCCGGCTTCGAGGTCCGGGAGCTCCTGCGGGAGCCGGGCGACGACCTCTCCCACTACCTCCTGGTTCGCGCCGGCGCCTGAGCGCCGGCCTCCGATCGAGCCCCACAGGGAACGCCACCGAGGAGCACGTCCCACGATGAAGCTAGAGCGCGTACGCCTCCGGGAGATCCGCCTCCGCCTCCGGGAGCGCTTCGAGATCAGCAGCGGGGCCCGGCAGGATCGCCGGATCCTCCTCCTCGAGGCCGAGGGGGAGGGGACGACGGGGTGGGGCGAGTGCGTCGCCGCCGAGGACCCGGGCTACTCGTACGAGACCACCGAGACGGCGTGGCACGTCCTGACGGAGTGGATCCTGCCGGCGGTCGTCGGACGGGATGCCGGGGCGCCGGAAGCGCTGCTGAAGCCGGTCTCCTGGATCCGGGGGCACCGGATGGCGAAAGCGGGAGTGGAGATGGCGGCCTGGGACCTGGAGGCGAAGCTCGCGGGCCGGCCCCTGGCCGAGCACCTGGGCGGTGAGGGCGGGCTCGTTCCCGTGGGCGTGAGCGTCGGCATCCAGCCCACCGACGACGAGCTCCTTCGGGAGGTGGAGGGCTATCTGGAGCGGGGGTACCGGAAGATCAAGATCAAGATCAAGCCCGGCCGGGACGTGGAGATGCTCCGGGGGGTCCGGGAGCGCTTCGGGGACGAGGTGCCGATCATGGCCGACGCCAACTCGGCGTACTCGCTGGACGACGCGGGCCGCCTGAAGGAGCTGGACGACCTGAATCTGATGATGATCGAGCAGCCCCTCGCCCACGACGACTACCTGGATCACGCCCGGCTCCAGGCCGAGCTGGAGACGCCGGTCTGCCTCGACGAGTCGATCCGGTCGGTCCGGGACGCCCGACTGGCCCTGGAGCTCGGGAGCTGCCGGATCGTGAACATCAAGCCCGGTCGCGTCGGCGGGCTCGCGTCGGCCCGTCGCATCCACGACCTGTGCGGGGAGGTGGGGGTGGGCGTCTGGTGCGGAGGGATGCTCGAAGCCGGCGTGGGCCGGGCACACAACCTGGCCCTGGCGACCCTCCCGGGCTTCATCTACCCGGGAGACATCTCCGAGAGCGCCCGCTACTGGGAGCGCGACGTCGTCACGCCGGAATTCGTGCTGGAGGACGGCGGGCTCCGGGTGCCGGAGGGACCCGGGATCGGCGTCACCCCGGACGTGGAGAGGATCCAGGAGCTGACGGTCCGGGAGGCGACGTTCTCATGAGCCGAACTCGAAGGTCGGGGTCCGGGTCTCGTAGCGGCGCTCGGGCATGCCGAGGAGCCGGACCACCGCCCGGCGCAGCCCCCGCTCCACCGCCCCTTCCACCTCTCGCTCGCCGGCGACCGCCTCGGCGAGGTTTCCGCTGAGCCAGCGCCGGAGCTCTTCCAGGTCCGAGAGGGAGAGGGTCTCGACCTCCACCCGGGCCAGGTAGTAGTAGCTGCCCTCCTCGGAGGGGCGGAGCTCCGGGTGGAGGATCCGGCGAATCCCCGCCCGGATGGCGGGAAAGGTCGCGAACTCGACCACGTCGGAGGCGGCGGCCGAGTCCGGTGAGGCGTCGGGGCCCACCCTCCCCGACGCCACGGGCCGGGCCTCCAGGAGATAGCTGCGGTCGAGGGGATCGTAGACCACCCGGGCCCGCCAGTCCCACTGGCCCCGCTGGCTGTCGAAGAAGCCGTCTCTCCAGAGCTGGACGCGGACGTGGATCCGCAGGGGCAGACCGGACTGGAGGGCGTCCCGGATCTCCGTCGCCCCCAGGACGTCGCCGACCCGGGCGGTCAGGGCGCCGCTCTCGTCGTTCACGGAGAGCTCGAGGGGGGCGGGAGCGCCGGTCTCCTGGGCGGACGCGCCGCCCCCCTGGACCCCGACGGCCGGGGCCAGGAGCGATCCCCCCAGGAGGGTCAGGAGCAGCGTCCCGAGCCGGACCACGAGGCGCTCAGAACCGGTGGTCGAGGCGGACGAAGAAGTTCACGCCGGAGCCGTCGCCCGAGAGGGGGGCGGCCAGGTAGAAGCCCAGGTTTCCGACGAAGAGCCCCAGGCCCACGTCCAGGTGGGAGTTCTCGTCGAAGCGCTGCCCGTCGTCGTCGCTCTCCGTCAGCGACCAGCCGCGACCGGCGTCGAGGAAGGCCGCCCACCGGGGCCGGAAGCGCAGGTCCCCGTCCCAGCTCCACCCTTCGTCCCACCCGTCCTCGTCGTCGTCGCCCAGGTCCACCTCCCAGCCGAAGCCGCCGCGGTACTCGGCCTGGAAGAGGGCCATCCGGTCACAGCCGTAGCCGGGGACCGCGGGCTCGGGGAAGCCCAGGTGGTCGAGGCGCCCCTCCACGGCTACCACGCGGCCCCGGGCCCCGCAGTCCAGGGAGAAGAGGGGAAAGCCCGGCAGCGAGCCCTCTCCCCCCATGGCGTGCTGGTACTGGGGAGGCAGCGGCTCGCCGTCGAGAGATCCGCCGAAGACCCCCCGGAGGACGAGCTCCGAGGAGGGGCTGACCCGGTTGTAGCGGCGAATATCCAGGAAGCCCGTGGTGAACCCGGGATCCACGGATCGGGGCCCGGCGGTGGCCTGCGTCGCCGCCTCCACCCCCGGCGGTGTCCAGGGAGCGCTGTAACCGGGGATCTCGACGGCTCCTCCGACGCCCCGGCGCGCCCGGGCCCGGATCCACCAGCCGTGGGTCGGCTCCTCGGCGTCGTTGCGGGTGTCCACGGTCACCTCGGCGGCCACCGATCGGATCCGCCCCTCGGCCACCAGGGGCTGGGGCCGCCAGCGGACGTCGTTGTCCTTGAGGCTCCAGGGCGTCGCGGCCGGCGCGAAGGCGTGCTCCTCTTCCCGGTATTCCGCCCGGACGTCCAGGGGGAGCCGGCGGGCCGAAGCCCGGAGGAAAGCGCTCCAGCCCGTCGTCTCCACGTAGTCCCGGTAGTCCCGGTGGAGGAGGAAGGCCGCCAGGGAGCTCTCCAGGTCGGTGAGGGTCCAGCGCTCGAGGGGCTCGACGAGGGAGTGGGCGGTGGCCCCGACGGAATAGAGCTGCCGGCCTCCCAGGTACTGCTCGAGCCTGACCCGGTAGCCCATCTCGTCCGTGTCCAGGTCGAAGCCCTCGTCGGTCCGCCAGACGGCCAGGGTCTCCAGGCGGAGGGGGTTGGCGGAGGCCGTCTCGACGATCGGCCCGAACATGACCGGAAGCCCTTCGACCCGGTTGTAGTTCGTCCCCGCCCGGACCGTGAAGCGGAGCCGCCCGAGGCCCAGGGTCGAGGAGAGGTCCTCCCGCCCCCTCCGGGGGGCCAGAGCGATCCGCTCCCCCTCCCGGATGTAGCGGAAGCGGTCCCGGTAGACGGAGACGGATCCGGCGATCGACGCGTCCTCGGCCCCCGAGACCCGACCTCCGGCCACGGTGACGTCGCCGGCCACCACCGCGTCGGGCCCGAGTGCCAGGTCACCGTTGGCCACGACCAGGTCCCCGTCGATCCGGCCGGCCAGCTCCAGGGAGCCCCCGAGCACCGCGACGTCGCCGTCGACCCGCCTGCCCGAAGGCACTCTTCCCCCGCCGTCCATGCGGATCGTCTCCGGGGCGTTGAAGAAGCGGACGATCTCCCGGGCCACTTCGTCCGGGAGCTCGGCCGATCGGACCTCCTCCTGGCCCGTGAGGGCACCCGGAAGGATGAGCGTGGCGCCGACGGCGATGGTGATCAGCCTCTTCATGGCGTTCCTTCCTCGGTCGCTGGAGCTCTCCCGTCGCCCGTCCGGCTCATATCTCGGTCGTGTGTCGGTCGTGCGGGTGCGATGCGATCACTCGTCGTCCCGGATTCCCAGGCGCTTCATCCGCCGGTACAGGTTGGCCCGGTCGGTGTCCAGCCTCCGGCTCGCCTCGGCCACGTTCCCGTCGGCCGCCTCCAGGGCCCCCTGGATGAGCGTCCGCTCGTAGTCGTCCAGGCGCCGGCTCAGGGGGCGGTCGTCGGCGTCGTGGTACCCCGGAGACGGAGCCCCCGCTCCGGTGCGGGCTTCCGGGAGAACGGCGACCACGTCCCCCACCTCCACGGGCCGGTCGCGGTGGAGGATCGTGAGGCGCTCGACGATGTTCAGGAGCTCCCGGACGTTCCCCGGCCAGCGGTAGCGGGCGAGCGCCTCCACGGCGTCGTCGGTGAACGTGGCCGGCGGTAGACCGGTCCGGGCCCGGAGCCGCTCCTGGGCGTGGCTCACCAGGAGGGGGATGTCCTCCTCGTGCTCCCGGAGCGGCGGAATGTGGATCGGCACCACCTCCAGCCGGAAGAGGAGGTCCTCCCGGAAGCGGCCTTCGTCCACCAGGGTGCGGAGGTCCCGGTTCGTGGCCGCCACGACCCGGACGTCCACCTCGATGGGCTCGCTTCCGCCGAGGCGCTCGATCTCGCCGCTCTCCAGGGCCCGGAGGAGCTTGGCCTGGGCTCCCGCACCCAGGTCGGCGACCTCGTCCAGGAAGAGCGTGCCCCCGTCGGCGAGCTCGAAGCGGCCCCTCCGCCGCTCGGTCGCGCCCGTGAAGGCCCCCTTCTCGTGGCCGAACATCTCGCTCTCCACCAGGTCCCGGGGGATCGCCGCGCTGTTGACCCGGACGAAGGGGCCTCTCCTCCGCTCGGAGAGGCCGTGGATCGCCGACGCGGTGAGCTCCTTTCCCGTGCCGCTCTCCCCGCTGATCAGGACCCGGGCGTCGGTGGGCGCGACCTTCCGGATCAGCTCACGGACCTCCTCGATCGCCTCGCTCTCGCCCACGAGCTCCGCCTCGGGACCGATCTCCTCCCGCAGCGCCCGGGTCAGGTCCCGGGCCCGGCTGACTTCCAGGGCGCCCCGGATCGTGACCAGGACCGCCTCGGGAGTCAGGGGCTTCTCGATGAAGTGGAACGCCCCCTCCCGGGTCGCCTCGACGGCGTCCGACAGCGTGGCCTTGCCGCTCATCATCACGACGGGCATGCCCGGGGCGGCGTCCTGGAGCATGGGTAGGGCCTCGAGGCCGCTCATCCCGGGGAGGGCCAGGTCCAGGAGCACCACCTCGGGAGGATTCTCCCTGACCGCGTCCAGGCCGTCTTCCGCCCGCCCGGCCTCCCGCACCCGGTAGCCCTCGGACTCCAGGAGGGAGCGGAGCATCCGGCGGAGGTTGGCCTCGTCGTCGACGATCAGTACGTCCATGCGCCCTCTCCCTACGGCCTCGCTACGAGCGAGGTTCCGCGGATTCCGGCTCCTCCGGGACTTCGTCGGGGGCGCCGGCCGGGTCCGGCGGGCCGGAGATCGGAAGGCGAACCCTGAAGACGGCGCCCCCGCCGTCGGCGTTCCCGGCGGTCACCCGTCCGCCGTGGGCCCGGACGGCCTGGCGGACGAGGGGGAGGCCGAGCCCCGTGCCCGAGCGCTTGGTGGTGAAGTCCGGATCCCAGATCTGGGAGAGGGCGTTCCGGGGGATGCCGGGGCCCGTGTCCCGGATCTCCACCTCGACGTCGTCGTCCCGGCGGGCGATCCCGACCCGGATCGTGCCACCTTCCTCCTCCCCGGACCGGGCCGCCTCCCAGGCGTTCACCAGGAGGTTCCGGAAGACCCGCTGCAGAGCGTCGTACCACCCCTGGACCCGGAGGACGTCGTCGGAGGTCTCGAGGGAGATCTCCACCGGCCCGTCCCGGTAGGGGGCGATCAGCTCCTCGAGGAGCTCCGGGACGTCCACCCGGGAGGTCGGGCCCTCGGGCATGCGCCCGAGCTGGGAGAAGGATCGGGCCATCTCGTCCAGGCGATCGATCTCCTCCAGGAGGACCTCGCCGGCGTCGGCGGCCCGGGGGTCGTCCAGGGAGACGACGGTCCGGGCCGCCATGCGCATGGGGGTCAGCGGGTTCTTGATCTCGTGGGCCACCCCCCGGGCCATCTCGGTCCAGCTCCGGAGCCGCGCGCTCTCGACCGCCCTCTCCCGGGCCTCGCGGAGCTCGCCGGCCATGGAGCGCAGGGCGTCCCTGAGCTGCTCGAACTCCCGGACGTCGGCGGGCTCGACCTCGTCGGGCCCGGGGAGCGCCTCCCCCCGGCCGATCCGCCGGGTCCACGCCACCAGCTCCTGGATCGGACGGGAGAAGATCCGGGACATGAACCGGGCGGTGACGAAGGAGAGGGCCGCGATCGCCACGACGGTGCCGATCGCCAGGAGGGGCAGCAGGTCGAGGAAGCGGTCGGCCACGTAGGCGTAGAGCCGGGAGAGCCGCACCGACTCGGAGAGGGCGGCCCGATGGCGCCGGGCGGCGTCCCGCACCGCGGGCTCGTCGATCCCGGCCGCCTCGACCGAGTCCAGGAGCGTGCGGCCCGATTCGGCCACCGACTGCCAGGGGCCGGCGGTGCCCGACGTGCTCACGACCTCCCTGAGCACGAAGGTGCCCGTGACGATGGCCACGCCGGCGGGAACCAGCGCCACCGCCACGAGGGCGACGAAGACCTTGGATCGGAAGCTGCGGATCGTGATCATCCCGTGCATCCTTCTCGCCGGTCGGCGGAGGGAGCGCGGCCGGACGGCGCTCCTCCCGGGGCCGGCACGAGTCTGGAACAGCGGGCGGGTCCGGCGCGGTATAGCAAGGAGCGGTCCAGGGGTCGAGGGGAGGACGACGGTCCACCCGGGATCCGGCCCGAGCGAACTCCGCTGCGCTTGACTTCCGCGCCCTCGGCGCCGATTGCTGAGATAGGAGGGTCGGGAGTCAGGCCCATCCCGTCCCGGTGCCCGTCGGTCCGGGGAAAACTGACGGGAACGCCCGGGGGCGGCAAGGAGATTCCGCCCGGGACGCCGCCGGGACAGACCGTGGAACGAAAGGAGTGAGCGAGCATGATCATTCCCGCGATCCGGGCATCGTTCGACCGCAGTGACGCGCTGCACCTGGTGCGTCTCATGGCTCGGGACGATCCGGAGCTGGGACGGAGCGCCCGCCGTCGCCTGGAGGAGGAGGGTGTGGACAGCCTCCTGGACGACCCCCGGATCCGCAACGCGCTCCTGACCGACCCGGAAGCCGCCGCCTCGCCGGAAGTGATCTTCTACGTCCTGGTCCGACAGGCGCTGCTGGAGAGCGGCATCGACGACCGGGAGACCGCCGACTACGTGGCGTCGCTCGTCCTCGACTTCGGGCGGGGCGATCGAGCCTACCGGATCTCGGACGAGAACGGGGAGGAGTTCCACTACCTGGTGGACATGGTGGCCCGGATGCACGAGGTCGAGGAGCGGAAGGCCTTCCTCCTCCGGGTTCACCTGGGC
This sequence comes from uncultured Gemmatimonadaceae bacterium, assembly GCA_964567985.1. Classification (GTDB taxonomy): domain Bacteria; phylum Gemmatimonadota; class Gemmatimonadetes; order Longimicrobiales; family Gaopeijiaceae; genus CAZMPV01. Next base: position 1,002 of record CAZMPV010000058.1, on the reverse strand, counting down.
AACTATTCGCTCTGGATCTCGGGCCTCTTCCCCGACTTCATCGAGGCCCGGGTCCAGCGGAAGGGCGCGCCGCCGCTCTCCTACTACGAGGAGATGGGGGCCACCGGGTACCGCATGGCCGCCGAGTCGCACCGGGCCGAGTCCCTGGGGCTCTCGGAGCTCTTCCGGAGCGTGGCGCGGGACTTCACGGGTGTCCGGGCCGCCCTCAACCGCCTCTCCGACCGGCATCTCTGGCGGAGCGGCTCCAACCCGGTGAACCGCCTGCTCCGGGAGATCTCGGACCGCGGCGATTCCGGCTGAGGACCCTGGCCGGGGGCTCGACCACGGCCGCGACGTGAGCGCCGACGGGCCCCGTCCGCCCACACTCGGGGAGGCCCTGACCCCTCTGCTGGCCATGGGCGTCCTCCTGGGCGTCGGCTACGGCTGGCTCGGCTACCCGGTCGAGATCCTGTTGCTGGGCGCCGCGGCGGTCGCGGGCGCCGTGGCCAGGCGGCTGGGCTACGGCTGGGACCGGATGCAGGAAGGGATCGTCGAGGCCCTGGCCCGGGCGATGCCCGCCATCCTGATCCTGATCTCCGTGGGCGCGCTGATCGGCACCTGGATCGCCGCCGGCACGATCCCACTGCTGATCTACTGGGGCCTGGACCTCCTCTCTCCCCGGTTCTTCCTGGTCACCGCCTCGGTGCTCTGCTCCATCGTCTCGGTCTGCACGGGCACGTCCTGGGGCACCGTGGGGACGATCGGGGTCGCGCTCATGGGGGTGGCCGGGGGGCTCGGCATCTCGCCCGGGGCGGCCGGGGGCGCGGTGGTGGCCGGGGCGTACTTCGGCGACAAGCTGAGCCCCTTCTCCGACACGACGAACCTGGCGCCTGCGGTGGTCCGGGCGAACCTCTTCGACCACATCCGCTGGCTGCTCTGGACGACGCTCCCGGCCTGGCTCCTGGGTCTGGCCGTCTATCTCGTGGTCGGACTTGGGGTTGCGCAGGGTGCGGTGCCCGACGT